>CABUUG010000089.1 GCA_902494605.1 uncultured Collinsella sp. | reverse complement strand
GGGACTGACGGTGCCGGTGACGCGCCTGCCGGGAAGCCTGCTGCGCCCGCCGCTGGCGACGCACCTGCTGAGATGCCCGCCGCTGCAAAGGAGGCCGAGTAATGCAAAAGGCTATCTATACCACCGTCGGGATCGACGAGCTCCTGTCGCATGTCCAGGCGCTCAAGGGCGTCGGCGCGCGCTTTGTGCAAATGCACGCCGAGCGCAACGTCGACGACGGCACGTATTGCTTGGTCTATACGTTTATCAACGTTCGTGCTGCTCAGGAGCATATCGCGCGGGACGGAAACTATGCGATTGAGAACCTGGTAGTCGAGGGTATCGATCAGTATCAGGAAATTCCGTCCATCAGCTCGTACTATCCGGCGGTATTCCCGTTTGAGAACGAGGTGCATGACCTGTTTGGCCTTGCCATCACCGACATGCAGCTCGACTTCAAGGGCTTTTTCTACCAGGTCTCGACTGCCGAGCCCATGAGCGTTATCACACCCGAGGTGAAGGCCGCGCGCGAGAAAGCCATGAAGGTCCGCGCCGCCGCCGAGGCCAAGGCGCGCAAGGCCGCTGCCGAAAAGGCCGCCGCTGCCACGGCCGCTGCGGGGGAGGACGTTGCGGGCGCTGCTGCTCAGCCCGCTGCAGCTGCCGGCTCCGATGCTCAGCACGATGGGGCTGCTGCGAAGGCCGCGCTCAAGGCTGCCGAGATGGAGGCAAAGCTCGCAGCCATGGATCCCGAGAAAGCGGCCAAGGTCCGCGCGGCACTTGCCGCCAAGGCCGCCCGCGACAAGCAGAAAAAGGAGGCGTAAGGTCCATGGCTCATCGCTCCGTAATTCCGTTTGGCCCGCAGCACCCGGTGCTGCCCGAGCCGCTTCATCTGGACCTGGTGATCGAGGACGACCGCGTTCTTGAGGCAATTCCGCAGATCGGCTTTGTGCACCGCGGACTCGAGAAGCTCACCGAAAAGCGCGATATGCATCAGTTTGGCTACATCGCCGAGCGCATCTGCGGCATCTGCGCCGTGGGCCACAGCTACGGTTATGCCAGCGCCTGCGAGCGCATGCTCGATATCGAGGTGCCCGGCCGCGTGCAGTATATCCGTACCATTTTGCATGAGCTTTCGCGCATTCACTCGCATCTGCTGTGGCTGGGCCTGCTCGCCGATGCCTTTGGCTTCGAGGCGCTGTTCTATCGGTCGTGGACCCTGCGCGAGCAGATTCTCAAGATTTTCGAGAGCACGTGCGGTGGTCGCGTGATTCTGTCGATCAACGAGATCGGCGGCCTTAAGCACGACATTGAGGACTCCGAGCTGGTGGGTATTGTCCAGACGCTCGATGCCATGCGTCCCGACTACGAGGCCCTGGTGCATACGTTTTTGGACGACAATAGCTGCGGCGAGCGCCTGCATGGCGTGGGCGTGATCAGCAAGAAGGACGCGCTGAATCTGTCGATGGTCGGCCCGTTCGGTCGCGCCTCGGGCGTGGATTACGACGTGCGCATGTTTGGCGACGGTGCCTATGCGGACCTGGCTGCGTTTGAGCCCATCGTTGCCACCGATGGAGACTGCTATGCTCGCTGCCAGGTGCGTTGTGCCGAGGTCACGCAGGCCATGGACATCATTAAGGAGCTTGTGGACAAGATCCCACACGACGGTATCGGCGGGCGCACCAAGCTTACGCCGGCCGACGGCGCGCGCGGCGAGGTTGTGATTGAGCAGCCGCGCGGCGAGGCGTATTACTATGTGCGCGGCAACGGCACCAAGAATCTGGACCGTTTCCGCGTGCGCACGCCGACGTCGCAAAATCTGGCGGGTCTGACGCATGCGCTGCAGGGCGTGCTCATTGCCAATGTGCCCATGATTATCCTGACCATCGACCCCTGCATTAGCTGCACGGAAAGGTAGGCGCGGCATGAGTTTGCTGACATTTGCCAAGACGGCCTTGGGTTCTATGGTCAAGCGGCCAGTAACGGTGCGCTATCCGCAGGAGAAGCTCGCGGCGCCTGCGCGCCTGCGCGGACATATCGTCAACGACATGGACGTGTGCATCTGCTGCGGCATGTGCGCGCGCCGTTGCCCGGCGGGCGCGCTTGCGGTCGATCGCAAGGGTGGTACCTGGTCGATTGATCCGTACGCTTGCGTGGTGTGCGGCGAGTGCATCGAGAGCTGCCCCAAACACTGCCTGACTATGGACACCTCCCGCACTCCAGTCGCAGCGGACAAGACTCCCACAGTAGAAACCAAGCCGGAATAGCGCTGGAATAGAACTGGAATAGGGGCCGGTGGGGCAAAAATGCTCCACCGGCCCCGCGCTTAAGCGCGCGGTTGTGCCGCCGCGAACAAAACTATGCCGGATTACTACGATAAATCGCCCACTTCCAACCACACCGCATTTGGCAAAATCAAAACCGCAGGTAGACGGCTTATAGTTTTGCGAAAAAATCACGCGTGGTCGGGAATCTCGTTTTTATCGTAGTAAACCGGCATAGTTTTGAAATGACACCATATTCGTAACAGCACTTGATCTCCCGTGGACAGAGGGAAACGGATCATTTTGGCCTCGCGAGGACATCCGTGTGGCCCGTTCGCCATGAAATGGGCCTATCTACTACGTTTGGGCGGCGGCCCTCAACCACGGCAAAAAATGCGAAAAGAAAACCGCAGGTAGAACGCCTGCCGTTTTCTGGAAAATGGGGATATGGTCGGGGGTATTGAGTCAAACGTAGTAGATGGGCCGATTTCGTGGCGCGCGGTTCCGGCTGATTCCTTGGGGGCGAAGGAAAACGGATCATTTTGGTTCCGCGAGGCTGGCAGAGGCACTCGTGCGGGGTCGCCCGAACAAAACTATGCCGGTTTACGGGGCTGGATGGCGAACCTCCGACCATACGGAAAATCCCAAAAACAAAACCGCAGGCAGATTGCTTGCTGTTTTTCAAAAATAGGGGGTATGGATGAGGGTTCCGACTTTAGTCCCGTAATCCGGCATAGTTTTGAAATGGCCCCATATCCGTAACAGCCATTTTGTTATGCCGGGCTGGTCGGTCGTTGGGTAATTACCCTCGCAGGTACGCAATGGCGATTTGCGTACGGTTGCGTAGCCCCATTTTGGCTAGGATTGAGCTGATGTGGTTGCGCACGGTGCCTTCGCCCATATAGGCGGTGGCAGCGATCTCCTTGTTGTCGAGGCCGCGGGCGATGAGCTCGGCGACTTCGAACTCGCGGTCGGTCAGGCCGGCAAAGGCGGCGGGCCGGCGGGTCGCGCCGGCCTCGACGTCCGCCCCATCAAAGTTGATATCTTCGATCGCCTTGCCCTCGAGCACGCGTTTGCCGTCCATGACCTGCGCCAACGCCGGCGGAATGGCAGCGACATCGGTCTTGATCAGGTAGCCGCGGGCGCCCAGCTTGAGCGCCGACACAATGTACTCGTCATCCGAGAACGTCGTCAGAAACACCACGCGCGCCGCAGGGTCGTGCTCAAGGATCTCGCGCGCGGCCGAAAGGCCGTCGCGTCCCGGCATCTGGATGTCGAGCAGCGCGATATCGGGTGCGTGCTCGGCGTAGAGCGCCACCGCATCGTTGCCGTTGGCACCGGTGCCCACCACTTCGATCTGCGGCTGGGCGCCCAAGATAATCTTGAGCGAATCGACCACCAAGCGGTCGTCGTCGACAACGATGAGCCTCATCGGCCCTCATCTCCTTGCTGTTTGGGAACGGTGGCAAACACACGCCAGCCGCCGGCGCCGGCACGCGGGCCGGCGGTGAAGGTGCCGCCAAGCGCCTCGATGCGCTCGCGCATGGAGGCGAGCCCCATGCCCTCCGCGGTGCCGCGGCCGCTTGCTTGGACCTCACCCACGCCATCGTCGGTAACAATGAGCTGGTAAAACGACGGATGCTCCATGCACCGTACGGTGACGGTCTGGGCGCAAGCGTGGCGCATGGTATTGGAGAGCGCTTCGCGCAGGACCGCTGCAAAGCAGTTGGCGACGTTTGCGGGCGCATGTTCGGCCATAACTTCAAGCTCAATCTGCGGGCCGCCGTCCGAGCGTGTGCCTTCGACAATGCGTTCGAGCTGCACGGAAAGGTCGACGGCGTTGTCGTTGAGCGCGTGGACGCTGGTGCGCACAAGCTGGAGCGCCTCGTCAACCGTGCGTTTAACGTCGGCGAAATCGGCGGCGACGCCAGGCTCGTCGGCGTGGACCACGCGTAGGGCTTCGGCCTGCAGTGAGGCGCGCGTGAGCTGGTGCCCGACGTTATCGTGGATCTCGCGCGCGATGCGGGCGCGTTCGGCGAGCGTCGCGAGCTCGACTTCGTAGTCCTGGCGATCGGCAAGATCGCGGTTGCGCGCCTCGAGCGCGAGGGCTCGTTCCTGCAGCTCGTCGCGGGTGCGGCGCATGCGCCGCTGCTCGCGCTCCAACTGGGCGGTGCGTAGCGATAGCAAGGTGGCGGCAACCGAAAGGATGGCGGTCAGCAGGAGCGTTCGTGCGGTAGGCGCATCGGCGCGAAGGCCCGCGACGAGCGCAAAGGCAAAGACGGAGCCAATGCCCAGCGCGACCCAGGCGTGCTCGCGGCGCACGCGTCGCGCGATGTCATAGAGGGCGAGAGGCGCAAACGGCACAAACGGCGGCACGAAGACGGCCGCGATGATGTAAGCGTAACTTGCGGTCTTACTTGCGCGGCGCGTGCGTTCCCCCTGTGCGACCTCGGCCAGTGAGGTGGCAATAACGCCAAGGCAAAACGCCGCGACCAGGTGAGCGTCCACAGCAAGGCCCATGGCGGCTGCGATACAGCACGCCAGAACGATCGATTTGTCGAAAAGCCTGTTCATACGGGTATTGTACGCGAAGCCGCGCGTGGTGGAGGGACCGCCTGCGCAACCGTGACATTCCTCCCACGCGGCAAAGCGGGGACATCGGCAGGCCGCACGGCCAAGCTCCGCACTCGTGACAAAGCTCACTGGCGCGCGCCGGCGGCTCCTGCGATGATGCAATCATACCGGGCCGCAATCAACAGAAGGGCCGCCTCATGACAGACATCGTCCACGTCGAAAACCTTGTCAAGCGCTATGACGACCTTATCGCGCTCGACCACTTTAACCTGAGCATCGCCCCCGGCGAGATCTTTGGCCTGCTGGGCCCCAACGGCTCGGGCAAGACCACGTCCATCAACTGTATTCTGCAGCTGCTCGCCTACGACAAAGGCACTATCGAGCTGTTCGGCGAGCCCATGACGCCCGCCCGCTACGACCTCAAGCGCCGCATCGGCGTGGTCCCGCAGCAAGTTGCGGTGTTCGACGAGCTCACGGTGCGTGAGAACATCGACTATTTCTGCAGCCTTTACGTTAGCGACCGCAAGCGCCGCCGCGCGCTGGTGGACGAGGCGATCGACTTTGTCGGGCTGGGCGACTTTGCCAAGTTTCGCCCCGGCAAGCTCTCGGGCGGCCTGGCGCGTCGCCTCAACATTGCCTGCGGCATTGCGCACAAGCCCGAGCTCATCTTCTTTGACGAGCCTACGGTGGCAGTCGACCCGCAGAGTCGCAACGCTATCCTGGAGGGCATCTGCCGCTTGCGCGACGAGGGCGCCACGGTGGTGTATACCAGCCATTACATGGAGGAAGTCGAGCAGATTTGCAGCCGCATCATGATCATGGACGGCGGACGTGTGCTGGCGCAGGGCACCAATGACGAGCTCAAACGCATGATTCAAATGGGCGAGCGCGTGACTGTCGAGGTCGGCGCCGTCGAGACCGCCACGGTCGAGCGGCTGCGCGCCCTCGAGCACGTGCTTTCGGTTGAGCTGTCCGGCGGCGAGCTCGTCTGCACCTGCGAAGCGAGCCCGCACAATTTGGTCGACATCCTCGACACGCTGCGCGCCGCCGATGTGGCGCTCGGCCGCGTGTGGAGCGAGCCGCCGACCCTCAACGACGTGTTCCTCGAGATCACCGGCCGCGAGCTGCGCGACTAGGGGGCAGTCATGTTCAACACCATCATCACTACGGTCAAGACGCTGCTGCGCCGGCCGAGCACGTGGGTCTGGGGCGCTCTCTTTCCCATCGCGCTTTCCACGATGTTCATGTTTATGTTTGCGAATCTGAGCTCCGACGGCACGGTCGACCCGGTGCCGGTGGCCGTCGTAGTGGATGAGGCCTGGGACGCCTCGACCTTTAAGGATGTGGCGACGTCGCTTGCCAAGGAAGGCGACGACCAACTACTCGAGATCCACGAGTGCGACGACGCAGCCGATGCGAACCGTGCACTCAAGGCCGGCGAGGTCGCGGGCATCTACACGGTCGATGCAGCGGGCACGCCCAAGCTCACACTGCTTTCGAGCTATGACGGCTCGCGTGCCTCGTCGGTGCTCACCGATCGCAGCATCCTGGAGACGGTGGCAAGCTCGTATACGCAAAATGCCGAGCTCATGCGCCAGATTTCCCAGGACAACCCGGCTGCCCTTGCCGATCCGGAGGCGGTTGCGCGCGCCCTGTCGCTCGAGGGCGGCACCCGCCGCGTAAGCCTGACGCGCACCACGCCCGATGGCACGGTCATCTACTACTACGCGCTCTTTGGCCTGGTTGCGATGATGTCTGCCGAGTTTGCCGCCTTGAGCGTCGTCGATTTGCAGCCCAATCTGTCGGGCCTTGGGGCGCGCCGCTGCGTGGGCGGTCTTTCCAAGACGGCGTCGCTGGCCGGTATTTTTGTGGGCTCGTGGCTGGTCTCCTTTGCTTCGATGGCGATCGCGATCGGCTACGTGCGCCTAGTCGTGGGCATCGACTTTGGCGGGCGCGAGGGGCTGTGCCTCGTGGGCGCCGCCGCTTCCGCGCTTGCCGCCACGGGCCTGGGACTCTTTGTGGGCACGCTTCCCGTTAAGGGCGGCAAGGCGTCCAAGTCGGGCATCCTCACGGGCTTTGCCACCACGTGCGCCCTGTTCGCCGGCCTCTACGGCGAGCCGGCGATGGCGCTTGCCGACGACGTCGCCCGCGCCTGCCCGGCCGAGTGCTGGCTCAACCCCGTCAAGCTTATCTGCGACATGTTCAACCGCCTGTATTTCTTTGAGGACCTGGGCCCCTTTGCCGTTCGCGCCGGCGCACTGGTCCTTATGGCGCTGCTGTTCGTTGCCGCCGCCACGCTGATCTTTGGAAGGAGCCGCTATGAGCACCTTTAAGACCGCACTTCGCATGGCGCTCGCGCACCCGTTCTACTTGCTTATCTACACGGTGTTCATCTCGCTCATGGGTGTGTTTATCGCGGCATCGGTGAGCTGGAACTCGTCGCAGCTCACCGAGTACAAGCCCTACGATGCCAACGTGATCGTGGTCGACCGCGACGACAGCGACCTTTCGCGTGCGCTTACCAAGCATCTGGGTTCGCGCTTTGAGCTGGTCACGGGCGTCGGCGACGATACGTACGATCTTGCGGACGCGCTCTCCAAGAGCAACAGCGCCAAGGGCAGTGCCGACTGCGTGTTCTTTATCCCGGAGGGGTTTGAGGACGACCTCGTTGCAGCCGCCCGCGCGGGGGAGTCCCTGCCCAAGCTCGATGTGACCTACGGTGCCGGCACCATGGCGGCGGCGCTTTCGTCTGCCGAGGCCTCGCGCTGGATCTCGCTCGCGGGCGCTGCAGCCGCACTTGAGCCCGCCGCCTCTAGCGGCGACGTTGCCAAGGCCGCCGAGCATGCGGC
>CABUUG010000088.1 GCA_902494605.1 uncultured Collinsella sp. | reverse complement strand
GAGGTCCAGTGCGGCATCTTCCGCTCCGGCAAGCCGTTTGCATTCCAAACCTATGGCGTGGAGCCTGACATCATGAGCCTTGCCAAGGGCATTGCCGACGGCGTGCCCATGGGTGCCGTGGTGGCAAAGAAGGAAATCGCCGACGTCTTTAAGCCCGGCGATCATGGTTCGACCTTTGGCGGTAGCTGCCTGGCCATCACGGCGTGTGCCGCGACGCTCTCCGCGCTCGTGCGCGGCGATTATGCCGACCATGCTGCCAAGGTAGGCGCCTATATGGAGGCAAAGCTCGCTAAGCTGCCGCACGTGACGGAGGTGCGTGGCCGCGGCTTGATGCTCGGCTGTGATTTGGATGATGCTGCGGGCGATGCGCATGATATTGTTGCCCGCGCGCTGCCCGCCGGTGCCGTGATTAACGCTACGGGTGCCCATACGCTGCGTTTCTTGCCGCCGCTCGTCTGCGAGGAAGCCGACGTGGACAGTTTGGTCGAGATTCTGTCGGACGTTTTGGGCTAACGCAGCGCAATACCTCAATTTGGACCGGGTTCCGGACTGCGGGCGTGTCCTATGTGGCATGATTCAGCGGTCTGGAGCCCGTTTTGCCTTAGATTCGCTAAGGCAGGGAGACCTGCTGGTCAAATAACATCAAATATGAGTAGTGTTACCGATTTGGTAGCAGCAATTTTGGACTAATAAGGCCAGATGGCAAGTCGAAATGGCGATGAATGCACGATTTTGATCCAACTGTTAGTCCTAATAATGGACATATGCTGCGTAACTTAAGCAAATACTATCTTTTTATATGTTGCAAACAAAGTAGCAGTACTCATTTTTGCCATTATTTGGCCACGGCCTTTGTGACAGACGTGCTGGCGGGTTCGAATCCCATGCACCGGGCGCAAGCAAAAACGGTCCCCTTGCGAGGACCGTTTCCAATTCTGTGGTGGGCGATGAGGGATGTCCGCGTGCGGCTGGCGCCGCCCGCGTCCCGCTTCGTCGCTCCGCTCCTCGCGTGCTGCGCTGGAAAACGCTTGCGCGTTTCCTCAGCTCCGCACCCTGTCGGGTTCGAATCCCATGCACTGGGCCCAAAAAAGAAAGGCTCCCATTGCTGGGAGCCTATCAAATCAGTGGTGGGCGATGAGGGATTCGAACCCCCAGCCTTGTGCGTGTAAAGCACCTGCGCTAACCGTTGCGCCAATCGCCCGTGCGGAGAGAGTATAGCAAAACAATCGCCTCATTCACCTCATATCCATTAAAGGTAACTCGCGCGTGTCACAGCGGAGCTGATTCAGTTGAGATTGCCTGAACATTCCGCCCCTCTTTACGCCCTCGGGTATACTCAAAAGCTACTGATTCGATTTGATGCCCAGCAACAGCAGAGGGGATAGTATATGTGCGGTTTTGTCGGTTTTGTCGGTGGGACGGATAACCAATCCGAGGTGCTCACCAAGATGATGGACCGCATCGTCCATCGCGGTCCCGACATGGGCGGTCAGTTTATCGACGGCCGCGTTGCCCTCGGCTTCCGCCGCCTGTCGATCCTCGACCTGACCGAGGCTGGCGCCCAACCTATGGCCAACGAGGACGGTAGCGTCGTTATCGTCTTTAACGGCGAGATCTACAACTTCCAAGAACTCCGTTCCGAGCTCGAAGCCAAGGGCTACAAGTTCCATTGCGGCGCCGACACCGAGAGCCTCCTGCACGGCTACGAGGAGTGGGGCGAGGCCGTCCTCGATCGCCTGCGCGGTATGTACGCCTTCGTCATCTGGGACAAAAAGAAGAACAAGCTTTTTGGCGCCCGCGACATCTTTGGCATCAAGCCGCTTTACTACTATCCCATGGCCGATGCGGGCGACGGCGCTCCGGGCGTGCTCTTTGGCTCCGAGATCAAGAGCTTCCTGGACTACCCGCACTTCCACAAGGCTGTCAACAAAAAGGCCCTGCGTCCGTACATGACGCTGCAGTATTCGGCAACCGAGGAGACCTTCTTCGAGGGTGTCTACAAGCTGCCGCCGGCGCACTACTTTACCGTCGATATCCCGACCGGCAAGATGAACATCGAGCGCTACTGGGATTGCGATTACTCTGCCGTCGAGAAGCCGTTCGAGGAGTACGTCGACGAGCTGGACGAGGTCGTGCACGAGAGCGTCGAGGCCCATCGCATCGCCGACGTCAAGGTCGCGTCGTTCCTCTCCGGTGGCGTCGACTCCAGCTACATCGCCGCTTGCCTCATGCCCGACAAGACCTTCTCGGTGGGCTTTGACTACAAGAACTTCAACGAGACCAACTACGCCAAGGAGCTTTCCGATAAGCTCGGCGTCGAAAACGTTCGCAAGATGATTACCGCCGACGAGTTCTTCGGTGCGCTCGAGGACATCCAGTATCACATGGACGAACCGCAGTCCAACCTGTCTTCCGTGCCGCTGTGGTTCTTGGCCGAGATGGCCCGCAAGGACGTCACCGTGGTGCTTTCGGGCGAAGGCGCCGACGAACTCTTTGGCGGCTACGCCTACTACGAGGACACGGTTCCGGTGCGCAAGTACAAAAAGATGGTGCCGCTGCCCATCCGTCGCGCGCTCGGTAACCTGGCGCTGCATATGCCGTACTTCAAGGGACATAACTTCCTGGTCAAGGGTGCCGAGATCCCCGAGAAGTCGTTCCTGGGACAGGCTCTGGTATGGCCGGAGCGCGAGGTCGACGGCGTGCTCAAGCCCGAGTACAACACCGGCGACGGCGCCTTTGAGCTCGCTGCACCCATCTACGCACGCGTGAAGGGTCAGCCCGAACTGGTCAAGAAGCAGTACCTGGACATGAACATGTGGCTCCCGGGCGACATTCTGCTCAAGGCCGACAAGATGTGCATGGCGCACTCGCTGGAGCTGCGCGTGCCCTTCCTGGACCGCAAAGTCATGGAGTTCGCCGAGCACATTCCCGACCGCTACCGCATCAACGAGAACGGCAACAAACAGGTACTCCGCCACGCTGCCAACAAGTCGCTGCCCGATGAGTGGGCCACCCGTCCCAAGGTGGGCTTCCCGGTGCCGATTGTCTACTGGCTGCGCGAGCAAAAGTGGTACGACTATGTCAAGGAGTACTTCACCGCGCCGTGGGCAAGCGAGTTCTTCGATACCGACGAGCTCATGCACCTGCTCGATCTGCACTTTGCGGGCAAGGGCGATTTCCAGCGCAAGATCTATACGCCGCTCGTGTTCCTGGTGTGGTACAAGCGCTTCTTTATCGACGAGGACCAGCCCGCTGTTCAGGCTGCCTAGCCTCGGCTTACGAACGCCTGCGCGTAACGGCTCCTCCGGGAGCCGTTTTTGCGTGGGTGCGTTTCAGTTACTATAAAAACCGTCCCTGCCAAATGGCTGAGAAAGGTGAAAGATGCACCATTCGGATTCCGCGACCGTGACCACGGTCGATACGCTTGCCAAGCTGCTCGATGTGTGCGGCGAGCTGCGCGCATCAGAGCAGGTTGACGAGCGTGCCGTGACCGGTTGCTCGTTTGATTCGCGCGCGGTCTCGGCAGGTGACGTGTTCTTCTGCAAAGGTGCTGCCTTTAAGCCCGCGTTTTTGAGCATGGCGCTCGATGCGGGCGCCGTCGCATTTGTGTGCGAGGAGTCGCTGGTCGAGTCTCTGGAGCCGCTGGCGAAGGAGAGCGGTGCTGCGATGCTGGTTGTTGATAGTGTTCGCACGGCCATGGCCCTGTTGCCGCCGGAGGTCTACGACCGTCCCGACCACGACGTCAAGATCGTGGGCATCACCGGCACCAAGGGAAAGACCACGGCCGCTTTTATGCTCCAGTCGATTATCAAAGCGGCGGGCGAGTCCTGCGGCATGATCGGCTCGGTGAGTACCGACGATGGTATCGAGTGCTACGAGAGCACCAACACCACGCCCGAGGCCCCCGAGGTTTGGCGCCATATCGCCAACTGCCGCACGTCCGGTCGCCAGTCCATGGTCATGGAGGTCTCGAGCCAGGCGCTCAAGTACCAACGCGTCGAGAATCTGCCGTTTGACGTGGCGTGCTTCCTCAACATCGGCCGCGACCACATCTCGCCGATCGAACACCCCACATTTGAGGATTATTTTGAGAGCAAACTCAGGATCTTTGACCAGGCAAAGACTGCCGTGGTGAATCTGGGCACCGAAGAGGTCGACCGTGTGCTGGAGGCAGCGTCGACGGCCGAGCGCTTGGTGACCGTTGGCGTCGAGCATCCCGAGGCGAGCCTGTGGGCGAGCGACGTACGCATGGTCGGCTTTAGCATCGAGTTCAACTTGCATGGCCTGTGTGCCGACGAGTCCGAGGCGGGGGAGAAGGTCCTGCTGGGTATCGCGGGAGACTTTAACGTGGAAAACGCGCTGGTCGCTATCGCCGCCGCGCGCGAGATCGGCATCGGTATCGAGGCTATCAAGAAGGGCCTCTCCAAACTGCGTGTGCCGGGCCGTATGGAGGTCGTGGAGTCGAAGGACGGCCGCGTGATTTGTGTCGTCGACTACGCGCACAACCAGCTTTCGTTCCGCTCGCTTTTCTCGTCGGTCAAGCGCGCGTTTCCCGCCAGCCCGGTCATCGCGGTGTTTGGCGCTGCCGGCGGCAAGGCGCAGGAGCGCCGCGAGCAGCTTCCGCGCGAGGCCGCACCATATTCCGACCTGATGATCTTTGCCAATGAGGACCCGGCTCACGAGGACCCGATGAAGGTCTGTCGCGAGCTTGCCGAACATGTTCCCGACGATACGCCGAACAAGATCATCCTCGATCGCGAAGTCGCTGTGCATGCGGCGTTCAAGGCGGCGCGCGAGGAGTACATCAACCCCGATGCTCCTACCATTGTCTTGCTGCTGGCAAAGGGTGACGAGGAGCTCATGCACGTGGGCGACGAGTTCGTGCCCATCGAGAGCGACCTTTCGTTGGCCAATCGCCTGATCGATGTTACCCAGTTTGACTAATGAACCATGATGGCGGCGGCGCCCTGAGTGCGCTGTCGCCATAAGCGTGTTCCCTCAATCAAAACATGCCGTCCAAGTCCAAATCCTTCTACGTAAACGGAGTAACCATGTCCCACAATACCCTGCCGACCGTTGCCGAGCTTTCGGGCGAGATGCGCGAGCGCTTGGCCAAGGTCAAGTACGTCTTTACCGACCTGGATGCCACGATGCTCGCGCCCGGCTCGTGCGTGCTGCGCGACAACGACGGCAACCCCTCGACCAAACTCGTCGAGGCCGTCGTGGCGCTCGCTCGCGCTGGCATTCAGGTGGTTCCCACCTCGGGCCGCAACCGTACCATGATCCACGAGGACGCGCGCGTGCTCGGCCTCAACTCCTACATTGGTGAGATGGGCGGTCTGGTTATGTACGACCTCAAAGCCAACGATTGGGAGTATCTGACCGGCGACATGCCTTACGACCCCGCCTGCGGCCTTACTCCGCACCAAGTGATCGAGCAGACCGGCGTGTGCGAGAAGATCCTTGCCCGCTGGCCGCACAAGATCGAGTACCACAACGACATGTCGACCGGCTACAAGTACCGTGAGGTCACCGTCGGCATGCGCGGCGATGTGCCCGACGATGAGGTTCAGGCCATCCTTGACGAGGCCGGCTGCGGTCTGATCTGGGCTTGCAACGGCCATCTGACTCACCTGTCCAAGCCGACGACGCTCGAGCTTAATCGCGTCGAGGACGGTCGCGCCTTCAACATCAATCCGGCGGGTCTTAACAAAGGCGTTGCCATTGCGCGCTTCTGCGAGCACCTGGGGATCGAGCGCGAGGAGACGCTTGCGCTCGGCGACTCCGAGTCCGACTTCTACATGGCCGATCACGTGGGCACGTTCTGCCTGGTCGAGAATGGCCTGACGAGCGCCGGCGCGCCCGAGTTCCTGGCTGCCTGCGAGAACGCTTTCGTTACGCGCGGCAAAATTGTCGACGGTTGGGCGGCGACGGCAGAGCTGCTGGTCGCGGCGCGTTCGTAGCGCGGCGTCGCTGCACTTGGACATGTCTTTTCGAGAGAGACTGGTGAGGTAATGTCCGATATCGAGAATCCGGCAGGCGACACGCGCCCGATTGGCGTGTTCGATTCTGGTTTGGGCGGTCTGACGGTTGCGCGCGCGATTGCGACGGCGCTGCCGCACGAGTCCGTCTACTACTTTGGCGACACCAAGCGCTGCCCCTACGGCACGCGCACCGAGGATGAAGTGCGCTCGTTTGCGCTGCAGGCGGGTCGTTGGCTTTCGAAGCACGACGTCAAGATTATGGTCATCGCCTGCAACACGGCGACCGCTGCGGCCTTGCGTTTGGCCCAGCAGGTGCTCGACGTTCCCGTGATCGGCGTGATCGCGCCGGGTGCCCGTGCAGCAATCAACAGCACGCGTACGCGTCGCGTGGGCGTGCTCGCTACCAACCTCACTATTCGCTCGGGCGCCTACACGCGCGCCATTCAGGATCTAGATGCCGGCGTCGATGTATACGGCTGTCCTGCCTCGAGCTTTGTCGAGGTTGTCGAACACGAGCTCGCCTCGGGTGCACATCTGCAGGAACAGTGGCTTGAGAACGAGGACATCTTCGATACGCCTGCCGTGCGTGCGCTGGTGGGTGCCACGGTTGAGCCGCTGCGCGACCACGGTATCGATACCGTGGTGCTCGGCTGTACGCATTTCCCGCTGTTGGTGGGACCTATCCGGCATGCGCTGGGGCCTGGGGTGCGCGTCGTGAGTTCCGCCGAGGAGACCACGCGCGAGCTGACCGATATCCTCACGCGCCGCGAGCAGCTGGCGGGCGACGCCGCCGAGCCGCAGCATCGTTTTGCCACGACGGCCGATAACATTGCCGAGTTTGCGGTGGCGGGCAGCTTTATCTTTGGTCAGCCGCTCAAGAGCATCGAACATATCGATATCGATGAGCTGAAATAGATGTAAGGCAGCCGCCAAAGCCTTCGCCACATCATTTGCCGAAAGGATATTTCTATGGAGTACATGCAGGTCAACCGCGCCAACGGCCGCGCCGCCAACGAGTTGCGCCCCGTTAAGCTCACCCGTGGCGTCATGAAGCACGCCCACGGCTCGTGTTTGGCCGAGTTCGGTGACACGCGCGTGCTGTGCGCCGCCACTATCGAGGAGGGCGTGCCGGGCTGGCGAAAGGGAGCTAAGGCCGGCTGGGTGACCGCGGAATACGCCATGCTGCCGGCGTCGACCGGCAAGCGCTGCAAGCGCGAGCACGCCAACCGCAAGGGTCGCTCCATGGAGATCGAGCGCCTCATTGGCCGCAGCCTGCGTACCGTCGTCAACATGAAGGCGCTCGGCGAGTACACCGTCACCGTCGACTGCGATGTGATTCAGGCCGATGGCGGCACGCGTACAGCGAGCATCACCGGCGCCTGGGTGGCGCTGCACGACGCCCTCGCCATGTGGGTCGAGGCGGGCAAGATCGAGCGCATCCCGCTTACCGGCCAGGTGGCTGCCATCTCTATGGGCGTTGTCGACGGCAATACGCTGCTTGACCTCGATTATTCCGAGGACAGTCATGCCGAGGTCGACATGAACCTCGTCGCCACCGATACCGGTGAGATGATCGAGCTCCAGGGCACCGGCGAGCAGGCGCCCTTCGACCGCAAACGCCTCAACGCCCTGCTTGACCTGGGTGACAAGGGTGTCGCCGAGCTCATCGAGCTTCAGCGCCAAGCCATCGCTTAACCTGCCAAAAAGGGACAGGTTTATTTTGGTAGGTTTTAT
>CABUUG010000087.1 GCA_902494605.1 uncultured Collinsella sp. | reverse complement strand
GTGGCGCCCTCGTGCATGGACTCAAACACGATATGGCTGGGGCCGTCACCCAGTTTGCGTCCGCTGACGTGGCCGTTTTCGATCACTACGATGGAGTGGTCCACGTCCTCGGTCTCCAGATCGTGGACGACGATTTCGCAGTTGGGGCCAAATTGGAGCGCCAGGCCGTGTGCAAGGCGCTTATAAAACTCAATCTGTGCGGGGGTCATAGGTGCCTTCCTAAAAATTAGTTTGGGCTCACTGTGCCATAAACCACACATGACCGCAAACAAATCCATCAACAAGGCAATTCATGACCGTTCGGCGGCGAAAAAGTACCGATTGCGGCAACAAACAATTCGTTAGGTATACCAATCAAAAAGTGTGATAGAACATTACTAACAAACTTTTTGTTTGGCATCCACATAAAAGTTCAGTCGTATGAATGGGAATGGGCTGAAACGCGTATGCGGGGGCCGGCAAGAGAGGACTTAAGGAGTTCACCGTATGGCCGATAAGATCCAGTGGGCGAGCAACACGATGCCCAAGAGCGATGACAAGCACTTGGGAATCATGAGCCTCGACCACGTGAAGAAGGCCCGCGCCTTCCACCAGTCGTTCCCCCAGTACACCGTCACTCCGCTTGCTCGCCTGGACGGTCAGGCCGCGCGCCTGGGCCTGTCCAACCTGTGCGTTAAGGACGAGAGCTATCGCTTTGGCCTCAACGCCTTTAAGGTTCTGGGCGGATCGTTTGCCATGGCCAACTACATTGCCGACGAGACCGGCAAGGACGTTGCCGAGTGCACCTTCGATTACCTGACCTCCGATCAGCTTGCCAAGGACTTTGGCCAGGCCACCTTCTTTACCGCCACCGACGGCAACCATGGCCGCGGCGTGGCATGGGCTGCCAACAAGCTGGGCCAGAAGGCCGTCGTGCACATGCCCAAGGGTTCCACCAAGCCCCGTTTTGATAACATCGCCGCCGAGGGCGCCACGGTGACCATCGAAGAGGTCAACTACGACGAGTGCGTGCGCATGGCCGCCGCCGAGGCCGACGCCTGCGAGCGCGGCGTCATCGTTCAGGACACCGCCTGGGAGGGCTACGAGAAGATCCCGTCCTGGATCATGGAGGGTTACGGCACCATGGCTTCCGAGGCTGCCGAGCAGCTGCGCGAGATGGCCATCAACCGCCCGACGCACGTGTTTGTCCAGGCTGGCGTGGGTTCGCTCGCCGGCGCCGTGGTGGGCTATTTCACCAACCTGTATCCCGATAACCCGCCCACCTTCGTCGTGGTTGAGTGCGCACCTGCCGCCTGCCTGTACAAGGGCGCTGCCGCCGGCGACGGCGATCCGCGCATCGTGGACGGTGACATGCCCTCCATCATGGCCGGTCTGTGCTGCGGCGAGCCCAACATTCTGGGCTGGGATATCCTGCGCAACCACGCCACCGCCTTCGTGTCCTGTCCCGACTGGGTCACCGCTCGCGGCATGCGCACCCTGGGCGCTCCCGAGAAGGGCGACCCGCGCGTCATCTCCGGCGAGTCCGGCGCTGTGACCACCGGCCTGGTCGAGACCCTCATGCTCGATCCCGAGTATGCTGAGCTCAAGGAACTCATCGGCCTGGACAAGACGAGCTCCGTGCTCTGCTTCTCCACCGAGGGCGACACCGATCCCGACCAGTATCGTCGAATTGTTTGGGAAGGCGAATATCCCACTTGCTAATCGTTGGGGCGGAGTAAATAGGTATCGCTCCGCCACCTCACAGGTAGATTCCTTCGTTTGAAAGGTTATGAACAATGGCTAAAGAACTCGATTTCGACGCTATCAAGGCTGCTGCTGAGTCCCACCGTGCTGATATGACGCGTTTTCTTCGCGCAATGATTAGCCATCCCTCTGAGTCCTGCGAGGAGGGTGAGGTTGTTGCCTGCATTAAGGCTGAGATGGAGAGTCTTGGCTATGACGAGGTCAAGGTCGACGGCCTGGGCAACGTTATGGGCTTTATGGGCGAGGGCGACAAGATCATCGCCATCGACTCCCACATCGACACCGTCGGCATCGGCAACATCGAGAACTGGGACGCCGATCCTTATGAGGGCTACGAGACCGACGAGATCATCTACGGCCGCGGCGGCTCCGACCAGGAGGGCGGCATGGCTTCTGCTACCTACGCTGCCAAGATGATGAAGGACATGGGCCTCATCCCCGAAGGCTACAAGATCATGGTCGTCGGCACCGTCCAGGAAGAGGACTGCGACGGCATGTGCTGGCAGTACATCTACAACAAGGACGGCATTAAGCCCGAGTTCGTCATTTCCACCGAGCCCACCGACGGCGGCATCTATCGCGGTCACCGCGGCCGCATGGAGATCCGCGTCGACGTTCACGGCACCTCCTGCCACGGCTCCGCTCCCGACCGCGGCGACAACGCCATCTACAAGATGGCCGACATCATCGCCGACGTCCGCGCCCTCAACAACAACGGCTGCGACGAGTCGACCGACATCAAGGGTCTCGTCAAGATGCTCGACCCCAAGTACAATCCCGAGCACTTCGAGGATGCCCGCTTCCTGGGCCGCGGCACCTGCACCGTCAGCCAGATCTTCTACACCAGCCCCAGCCGTTGCGCCGTGGCTGATTCCTGCGCCATCTCCATCGACCGTCGCATGACCGCCGGCGAGACCTGGGAGTCCTGCCTGGACGAGATCCGCAACCTGCCGGCCGCCAAGAAGTACGGCGACGACGTGAAGGTCTCCATGTACATGTACGACCGTCCGTCCTGGACCGGCGAGGTCTACGAGACCGAGGCTTACTTCCCCACGTGGATCAACAAGGAGACCGCTCCGCACGTCAAGGCCCTCGTCGACGCCCACAAGGCCATGTTTGGTGACGAGCGCATCGGCTGCGAGCCCAGCATGGACAAGCGCACCGGTCGCCCGCTGTGCGACAAGTGGACCTTCTCCACGAACTGCGTCTCCATCCAGGGCCGCTACGGCATCCCCTGCGTGGGCTTTGGCCCGGGTGCCGAGTCTCAGGCTCACGCTCCCAACGAGGTCACCTACAAGGACGACCTGGTCACCGCTGCCGCCATGTACGTGGCTGCCCTGAACCTCTACGATCCGAGCCAGGCCGATGGCGACGCCACCGTGTTCCGTGCCGGTCTGACCAACAACAAGATCGATTAGTCCCATTCCTCGATTTTGTTGAGCCGGGGGCTGCTCGTGTCCCCGGCACCCCCTGTTGACTTGGGGCCCGCGGTCGTTATCTCCCATGCTTCCTCAACGGTGGCGGGTCCTCGTCATGGTGCTCTGCATGTTCTAGCCACACGCGCATGCCGGAGCACATCTACTCATTGCGATCGTTTCATCTTTAGAAAGGACATTTCCATGGACGCTAAGTTTACCGAGCTCGTCGAGCAGCTGAACGGCCTCGACTTTAAGGGTATGTACGGTAGCGACTTCCTGCACACTTGGGACAAGACCACCGACGAGCTCAAGGCGCTCTACATCGTCGCCGACGCCCTGCGCGAGCTGCGTGAGAACAACGTTTCGTCCAAGATCTTCGACTCGGGCCTGGCCGTCTCCCTGTTCCGCGACAACTCCACCCGTACGCGCTTCTCCTTCTCTAAGGCCGCCAACCTGCTCGGCCTTGAGCTGCAGGACCTGGACGAGAAGAAGTCCCAGATCGCCCACGGCGAGACCGTCCGCGAGACCGCTACCATGATCTCCTTCATGGCCGACGTCATCGGCATCCGCGATGACATGTACATCGGCAAGGGCGATGCCTACATGGCCGAGGTCTCCGAGTCTGTCCAGCAGGCCTACGAGGACGGCGTTCTGGATCACCGTCCCACACTCATCTCCCTGCAGTCCGATTCCGACCACCCCACGCAGTCCTCTGCCGACATGCTCTACCTCATCAACGAGTTTGGCGGCCTCGAGAACCTCAAGGGCAAGAAGGTTGCCGTCACCTGGGCCTACTCGCCCTCTTACGGCAAGCCGCTGTCCTGCCCGCAGTCGCTGATCAGCCTGCTGCCCCGCTTTGGCATGGACGTCACCCTGGCCCACCCCGAGGGCTACGACCTCATGCCCGAGGTCGTCGAGCGCGCCAAGGGCTATGCCGCCGAGTCCGGCACCACCTTTAAACAGGTCAACACCATGGCCGAGGCTTTCGAGGGCGCCGACATCGTGATCCCCAAGAGCTGGGCTCCGTTTGCCGCCATGGAGAAGCGTACCAACCTGTACGCCGAGGGCGACGACGCCGGCATCGCTGCGCTCGAGAAGGAGCTGCTCGCCCAGAACGCCACCCATCAGGACTGGTGCTCCACGACCGAGCTCATGAAGAAGACTGCCAACGGCCAGGACACCATCTTTATGCACCCGCTGCCCGCCGACATCTCCGGTGTCTCCTGCGAGCACGGCGAGGTCAACGCCGACGTCTTCGACATGCACCGCGTGGGCATGTACAAGGAGGCCAGCTACAAGCCGTACGCCATCGCAGCCATGATGTTCCTGCAGAAGGTTGCCGATCCCGCCGCTACCCTCAAGGCCCTCGACGAGCGCAACACCGCCCGTTGGTTCCAGGCCTAAAGCTGGGCTGAGAAATGGCTAAGCGTATTGTTGTCGCCCTGGGCGGAAACGCCCTCGGCGCCAACCTTCCCGAGCAGATGGAGGCCGTCAAGACGACTTCCAAGGCCATTGTCGACCTGATCGAGGAAGGCAACGAGGTCGTCGTCGTGCATGGCAACGGCCCCCAGGTGGGCATGATCGCCAACGCGATGGCCGAGCTCACGCGCTCCAACCCTCAGAAGTACATTCCCTGCCCGCTGTCCGTTTGCGGCGCCATGAGCCAGGGCTACATTGGCTATGACCTGCAAAATGCGCTGCGCGAGGAAATGCTCGACCGCAATATCGACAAGGGTGTCGCCACCGTGCTCACCCAGGTCGAGGTTGCGGCAGACGACCCGGCCTTTGCTGACCCGGTCAAGCCGATCGGTCCGTGGATGAGCGAGGCCGAGGCCAAGGAGCTGGAGGCCGACCGCGGCTACCAGTTCATACACGACGAGAAGCAGGGCTTCCGTCGCGTGGTGGCTTCGCCCAAGCCTGTGAACATCGTCGAGCTCGACACCATCAAGTCGCTCGTCGAGTCCAACCACGTGGTGATCTCCTGCGGCGGTGGCGGCATTCCCGTCACCAAGGCCCAGGGCAACCACCTTAAGGGCGCTGCCGCCGTCATCGATAAGGACTTTGCGGCCGAGAAGCTCGCCGAGCAGCTCGATGCCGATGCCCTGATTATCCTGACGGCCGTGGAGAAGGTTGCCATTGGCTTTGGCACCGACCACGAGCAGTGGCTCGACACGCTGAGCGCGGCTGACGTAAAGCGTCTATCCGAGGCCAACGAGTTCGGTCGCGGCTCCATGCTGCCCAAGGTCCAGGCAGCCTCGACGTTTGCCGAGAGCAAGCCGGGCCGCACGGCGCTCATCACGCTGCTCGAGAAGGCGCGCGATGGCCTTGCCGGCAAGACCGGTACCACGTTTACCGGCGACGCTGAGTAGGCATATCTGCACCATTGAGGAGGGTGCCCTGCGTCGCGGGGTGCCCTCCTTTGTGCTATGGGGAGCCAAGGGGCGTTCGCTGGAAAACGAGTGCGTGCCTGTTCCGACGGAGTGCGAGCTCGGTATGGTGGGTATAGCAGCTATGGTGTCCAAGGCAGCCAGGGGAGGTTTGCGGAGATGAAACTCGGTTGCGTGATTATGGCTTCGGGCGAGGGCAAGCGGTTTGGCTCTAACAAGATGCTTGCCGATATCTATGGCGAGCCGCTGATTGCCCGGACCATCGATTCGGTTCCCCGGGGCTTTGACGTCGTGGTTTCGACGCGTTGGCCCGAGGTCGCCCAGATTTGCGAGGACAAGCATTGCCCGTGCGTGCTGCACGATGGCGAGCTGCGCAGCGAAAGTGTCCGTGCGGGCCTTTCGTGGGGAGTCGAACGCGACTGGAAAGGATGCCTCTTTTTGCCGGGCGACCAGCCGCTCGTGAGTTCGGATTCTTTTGAGGCCATGGTTCGTGCATTTGACGAGCGTGGCCGCAAGCATCCGGTGCGTCTTGCGTGCAACGGTGAGCCTTCGAGCCCGGTGCTCTTTCCGGCGGAACTATTCGATGCGCTTATGTGTCTTGAGGGCAAGGACGGCGGCGGTTCGATCCTCAAGGACCGTACCGACGTGATGCTGGTCGAGGCGCGTGCCTACGAGCTGTGGGACGTCGATACCGCCAAGGGACAGCAACGCATAACGGAGCATATCGCCGCCTGCTCGTATTTTGATCGCGTGGCCAACTGCATCAATCAATAAGGAGCAATTATGATTATCATCAAAAACGGCGCGCTCGTGACGCCACAGGGGCTTCGCCACGCCGATCTTGCCATGGATGGCGATAAGATCGTGCGGATCGCCGCGGCGATTGAGCCTGCCGAGGGCGATACCGTCGAGGATGCCACGGGCTGCTGGGTGTTTCCCGGCTTTATCGACGGCCACACGCACATGCAGTGCTGGACCGGCATGGATTGGACGGCCGATAGCTTTGAGACCGGCACGTGCGCGGCTGCCTGCGGCGGTACGACGACCATCGTGGACTACGCGACGGCCGATCGCGGCGTGACCATGCCCGACGCCCTTGCCGAGTGGCATCGCCGTGCCGACGGAACCTGCACGGCCAACTACGCCTTTCATATGGCACTCGCCGAGTGGAATGAGCGCAACCGCGCCGATCTTTCGGCTATGCGCGAGGCGGGCGTATCGTCGTTTAAGACCTACTTTGCCTACGATCATTTGCGCCTGGACGATGCCGAGACGCTCGAGGTGCTCGAGGAGCTCAAGCGTATTGGCGGTATCCTGTGCGTGCATTGCGAGAACGGTACGCTGGTGAATGAGCTGCAGAAGCGCGTGTTTGAGCAGGGTATCCACGGGCCCGAGGGCCATGCGCTCAGCCGTCCGGATGTGTGCGAGGCCGAGGCAGTGAGCCGTCTGCTATACCTGGCGCACCTGGCCGGCGACGCACCGGTCAACGTGGTGCACCTTTCGACCAAGCTGGGGCTCGAGGCCATCCGTGCCGCCAAGGCGCGCGGGCAGAAGAATATCTATGTCGAGACCTGCCCTCAGTATCTGATGCTCGACGACACCTGCTATCTGGAGCGGGGCGAGGACGGCTTTGCAGGTGCCAAGTATGTGATGAGCCCGCCGCTGCGCCATGCCGGTGACCGTGCCGCGCTGCGCGAGGCGCTTGTGACCGGCGAGATCGATACGATTGCGACCGACCACTGCAGCTTTAACCTGCACGGGCAAAAGGACCGCGGGCGCGACGACTTCCGCGCGATTCCCAACGGCGGGCCCGGTGTGGAGCATCGTCCCGTCGCGATTGCCACGAGCTTTGAGGGCCAGCTGGGCCCCGAGGACCTCTGCCGCTTGATGAGCGAGAACCCGGCGCGCGTCTTTGGCATGTATCCGCGCAAGGGCTGTCTTGCCGAGGGCTCCGATGCCGACGTGTGCGTGTGGGATCCCAAAGCGCGCTGGACAATCAGTGCCGCGACGCAGCATCAGGCTGTGGACTACACGCCGCTCGAGGGCTTTGAGGCACATGGCCGCGCCAAGGCCGTCTACGTCAACGGTGTGCTGGTGGCGCGCGATGGCGAGCCCACCGGAGCCCAACCCGGCCGCTACGTCCCCCGCTAACAGGAAGATCACCGGATTCCCCTCCGCAGTTGCGGTGAAATACGGACTGTTTGCGGCCGTTT
>CABUUG010000086.1 GCA_902494605.1 uncultured Collinsella sp. | reverse complement strand
GCATGCATTCCACCCTGGGCTACATGTCTCCAGTGGAATACGAGCGGCAATACGCTTGAGGATCCTTAAAAGAAAGTCCAGTTTATCCTTCCCACTCCAAAAGCCTCCCATTTCTCATGTCCAAGAAATGGGAGGCAGTTCACGAGGGTAACGGGCTTCTAGTTTCAAATGGTGCCCCCAGCGGGATGTCCGCGTGCGGCTGGCGCCGCCCGCTTCCGCTGTGTCGCTCCGCTCCTTGCGTGCTGCGCTGGAAAACGCTTGCGCGTTTCCTCAGCTCCGCACCCTGTCGGGTTCGAATCCCGGCATATCGGTAGCAAAAAGCCCGCTACCGCGAGGGTAACGGGCTCTTCAATTCAAATGGTGCCCCCAGCGGGATTCGAACCCGCGATATCCACCTTGAAAGGGTGGCGTCCTTGGCCGCTAGACGATGGGGACAGCGGGAAAGAGTATAGCAGACTTTTTTAGCCGTTCACATATCGTTGGCAAACTGAAAAACCACCACAAAGGAGTAGGCTTCTATTCCGATTTTCAAATATCTCAATCTGTAACATCTGGGCGGGCAAATCGGCTCTATCTGTTACAGATTGAGACAAAAGGCAGGCGTCGGGACGAACATCTCATTCTGTAACAGTAAGACGACTTTTAACGGTCTAGATGTTACAGATTGAGACAAACCGCTGGGATGGGTCAAAACCACCACAAAGGTGCCTGTCCCCTTTGTGGTGGCGAGGCGTTAGGGGAGGAGCTTCATCGCGGCGTCGTGGGCGGCGTGCTCGTAGGTGTCGTCGAGGGGTTTGAGCGGCAGCAGGGCTGTGGCCTGCGCATCGCCGCGGCGCTCGAGGGCATGCGCGATCAGCCAGTCGGCGAGTTCGGGGTTTTTGGGCAGTGCCGGTCCGTGTAGGTACGTGCCGATGACGCCCTTGTAGATCAGACCCTCAAAGCCGTCGTCGCCGTTGTTGCCGGTACCCGTGACGACGGACGTTCCGAGTGGCGTGGCGTCTGCGTCGAGCAGGGTGCGGCCACCGTGATTCTCGAATCCCACAAAGGGCTCGGGAGCCAGATCGGTTTTGACGGCTACGTTGCCGATCAGGCGGTCGGAGCCGCGTACGGTTTCGGCGGCAATGACCCCCAGACCCTCGATGCGATCCTCGCCCATGTAGTACGAACGGCCGAGCAGCTGATAGCTGCCACAGATGGCGAGCAGCGAGCCGCTGTCCTCAACATAGGCCGCAACCTTGTCTTTTTGAGCGAGCAACTCGTGTGCCACGGCCAGTTGGTCGCGGTCGGAGCCGCCGCCCATCATGACGATATCGGCATCGGTGAGATCGAGCGCCTCGCCCATGCGGACCTCGTCCACGCGCACGGGAATGCCGCGCCAGGCGCAGCGGCGCTCGAGGGCGATGACATTGCCGCCGTCGCCGTAGAGGTTAAGGGCATCGGGATACAGGTAGACGATGCGCAGCGGGCGCGAAAGCTCGACTGGCGCGATGCCGACAGGAAGAGCGCTGCCGTCGGCACGGGCTACGGCGCGCCCGGCAACAGCGTCGGCGGTGGAACCTTTCAGCCCGTCGAGCTCCTTGACCAGCGGCGGGAAGGCCGTGTAGTTGGCGACGGCGTAGAAGGTGTCATCGGCGGCCTCGTCTGCCACGGCGCCAATTGCCTGCGCGACGTCCGAGATAATCGCGGCATCGATGCCGGCGTACTTGAGGCGTACCTGCATGTCGTGCGCACGCGTGCCTCCGGCAAAGGCGACAAGACCCGGTGTGTCGGCGATGCGCTCGAAGTCGACGTCGTAGATCCACGAGACATCGTGGCCGTCGGCATCGTTGTCGTTGAGGAAGAAAGCGCAGAGTCTGCCGCCTGCCGTCTTGATGGACTGGATTTGTCGATCGAAGCCTACGGGATTCTTAGCCAGGTTGGCCTCGACGGTGCGGCCGGCGATATCCCAGCGGCCCATGCGTCCGCCGGCGGGGACGTAGGCATCGAGCGTGGGCTGCAGGTGCGCCGTATCCACGCCTAACTCATGTGCGGCAAAGAATGCAGCGGCAACGTTGTAGACCATGTACAGGCCGTTGTAGCGCGTGGCGATGTGTACGGCAGCCGCGTCGGACGCAGATCCAAAGACCAGGTCAAAGCCGTAGCCGTCGCAGCCGAGCTCCACGCCCGTCACACGGCGGACCAGTGCGGGGCGTGCCCAACCGCACGAGGGGCAATGGTAGGCGCCGAGTTGACCATACTGCACATAGTCGTACTCCAACGGGGCGTTGCACTGCGAGCAAAAGCGCGAGTCGCTAATACGGTCGGACTCGGTGTTGGTGGCGCCGTCGATGCCAAAGGCGATGCTTGCATTGGGAACGCGTGCGGCGATCGCGGCACACAGCGGGTCGTCTGCGTTGTAGATGAGCGTTGTCGTTGGAGAGAGCTCCAACGCATGGGCGATGACGTCTTGGGTATGGTCGATCTCGCCATAGCGATCCAGCTGGTCACGGAACAGGTTGAGCAGCACGAAGTACGTCGGCTTGAGCTTGGGCAGAACGCGTACGGTGTAAAGCTCATCGCACTCAAAAACGCCCACGCGCTTGCCGCCGCCGGCTCGCTTGAGGCCGCTGCGCGCCTCGAGCAGTGCACCCACCACGCCCGGCTCCATGTTGTTGCCGGCGCGGTTGCATACCACGGTGGCGCCGCTGGCGGCAACGGCGTCGGCGATGAGGTTGGAGGTGGTGGTCTTGCCATTAGTACCGGTGATCACCACGCTGCGGTCGACAAGGCCGGCGAGGTCGCTCAGCAGCTCGGGGTCGATCTTCATGGCGATGCGGCCGGGGAGTACGCCGCCCTGGCGCTTAAGGACGGAGCGCAGCCCCCAGCGGGCGATATCGCTCGAGGTGCAGGCAAGAGATGAGCGGAGGTTCATGAAGCCGTTCCTAACGTGAATGACATGGTCGTGGCGTTTGTGCCGTTAAAAGCCGTAGCGGCGCGCAAACTCCTGGGCAAGCTGCGAAACGCCTTCGCAGGCATTGGCCCAGGGGGCAAAGTCGGGGGTATCCGAGATGATGCCGTCGGCTTCCCAAACCGCCTGGTGCGAGAGGTCCCAGGGGTCGCGCGGCTCGGGTCGGCAGGGAAGGTACGGCGTCTGGTACATGGGGTTCAGCAAGAAGAACGCGCCGCCCTCGCAGCGGTTGGCAAACTCACGCAGCGCGCGTGTCGCCGGGCGCATCTTGTTCGTTTTGAACAGCAAGATCGTGCGGGCGAGCAGGTACCAAGGAGAGTTCTCGAGCGCGTCAGCCCCGATCTTTTCCTCGAGCTGGTGGGCCAGGGCAAAAAAGCCGTCCTCGTCTTCCAAGCGAGCGAGGGCGAGTAGCACGGTGCCTGCAGCTCGGGTGGGATAGCCTTCTGCCTTAAGAACACGGCGGGCGTAGTTGGCGGCAGCGCGGTAGCGGGCGCTCGCCATGCACAGATGCGAGATGGCCTCAAGCGTGTGGAGCCACCCGATAAGTGCCGGCTCGCTCACGGTGAGATCTGCCGCCGTCACACCGTCCGTCAAAACCTTGTTGGCCCAGTAGTGTGGGGCCTCCATATCGAACCCGGGCACACTTTGCTGCAGGTAATCGGCCGTGGTCGCCTCGAGCTTCATCAGGTCGCCCAGGCAGGCGTCAACGGGCGTGTCCGCCAAAATGATGGCGAGCAGCTGGGCATCGACGGCCAGCGCATCGACGCGGACAATCTTGAGCAGCTCATCTCGCATGTCGTCGAACAGACGATTGCGCGTCTGCTCGAACTCCTCGTCGCTGCCCATGTCCTCGATGCGATGAAGCTCGTCGAGCAGGTGGCGATGAACACCGGCGTAGGACAGCAGCGCCTGGGCATGCTCGGACTGCGCATACTTTTGGGGATTCGCGCTAATGTCGTTATGGACAAGCTCGCGTGCTGCATCGGTGAGCTCGGGGTGCGACGCCAGATAGGTGCGCTCCAGGTAGGCGGGGATGTAGACGCTCGGATCCATTAGAGGTCTCCTCCCTTAAACGGCAAACCCTGCTCGGCCGCCTGCAGGATGCGCTCATCGATTTGGGAACGCACGATATCGTTGGTGGCGACCCAGGCGGCAAAGCTGGCGTTGTCGGGGGCGCCCAGGCCCTCCTGCAGTACCGGCGTCGCCTCGGACAGCGCAAGGACAAGCTCGTCGGTGGAGCCCGCACCCACGTTGACGCGGGCATAGACGCCATCGGGAAACTCGGTTTGGAAGTAGAGTGCCTCGGCTGCGTGCGGACACGAGCGCGCAAGGATGCGCAAGTAGTGCTCGGCGCCCTCGTAGTCCAGCTCGCGCCAGGCTGCGCTCATCAGTGCGATGAGCGTCCACGGGTCCAAGTCGCGCTCCGCATCTTTGGGGCGGCGGCGCAGCGGCGTGTTGGCAAGATAGGGCACGGAGTGAGCGGAGCGAAAGCGCTTGAGCTCCTCGGCGGGGTATTCGAGCTTCGCCATGGCGAGCATCGCGGTGTGGCGGACGCCGGCGGGATCGTTGGGGGCAAAGTCCAAGCTGCGATTCGCGGCTTCGAGCGACATGCGGTAGCGTCCGCTAATGAGCGCGCGCGATGCCAAGGCGGCAAGCCAGCGCAGATAGGGACGGCGCGTAAGGTCGCCTGCGGCCTCGCGCTCGTAGGGGTCCTGGGCCGAGGCGATTTTGAGCGCTAGGTCGTGCTCGACCTCATCGCACTTGGACACCAGGTACTGTACGTATTCCTCGTTGGATTCGGCGGTGAGTGCCGTCAGCATGCGCTGAGCGTCCCAGTTGGCCGGGTCGAGTGCGGCCGCCTCGCGGAGCATGTTCTCGGCAGCTGTCTCTTCTTGCTCTGCTTGGGTATCGTCAGGGATAAAGGGAATGCGGTAGTCGACAGCCTCGACCACCTTGGCAATGAGGTGCCCGGCGCGGTCGCGGTCGTGCACGATGAGCGGTGCGGGGTTACGGGTGAATTGTTCCATCAGACGCTCTACGGCGGCAGCGTCGGTGAGCGGGATATTGTCGCGGCGCAAGGCCTCAAGAACGAGGCGATGGCAATCCTCTTGAATGGGATCGAATGCCATGGGGCCTCCTTTGCTGCGGTTAGGGTTCAAATGTTTCTATATAAGGTTCTAGTTTACCCGCATGTGGCACACCGGGGGTGCCGCACTTGGACTTGCACCTTTGCACCACGAAGACGGATGTCGCACAAATGTCGGCACCTTGGACGACCGAGTGGTATCACGGTGCCGCAAACGGTCGATTTTTGGCGGCGAACGGTGCATATTTTGGAGGGGCACCGTCCTGCCCGGGATATGTAGTCAACCTTGATAAAACGTTTGCCCAGCTTGGGAGTATGAATGCCGTACAAGGGTCTTCAGGGATAGAAAAAACGTTTCATCATTGGCGGCTTTAGGTGAATAACTGACCAACCAGAACGGTAAAATAGTGTTTGTCTGAGCGTTGAGACGTTTAGACATCGCGCATTGTCATCGCCGGCAACGCGCAAACCGGTCCTAACGGAGCCAATTGGGTGCTCCGTTATATACGCAAGTCTAAGAGGGGCTTGTTTAGGAGGCACAGTATGGGACGTTTTACCAATCCTCGCGATCTGTACTTTGGTGAGGGCGCTCGCCACGAGGTGAAGAACCTCAAGGGCAAGAAGGCCATCATCGTTTCTGGCGGCAGCTCTATGCGCCGCGGCGGGTTCCTGCAGGACGTTGAGGCCGACCTCAAAGAGGGCGGCTTCGAGGTCAAGCTGTTCGAGGGCGTCGAGTCCGACCCGTCCATCGAGACGGTCATGAAGGGCGCCGAGGCCATGCGCGAGTTCGAGCCCGACTGGATTATCGCCATCGGTGGCGGCTCGCCCATCGATGCCGCTAAGGCCATGTGGGTCTTCTACGAGTATCCCGAGGAGTCCTTCGATAACATCATCCAGCCGTTCAGCTTCCCCGAGCTGCGTCAGAAGGCTCATTTCTGCGCCATCTCCTCTACCTCCGGCACCGCTACCGAGGTCACCGCGTTCTCCGTCATTACCGACTACGCCAAGGGCATCAAGTACCCGCTGGCCGACTTCAACATCACCCCTGATGTCGCCATCGTCGACCCCGAGCTCACCTACACCATGCCCGCCAAGCTGTGCGCTCACACCGGCATGGATGCTCTGACCCACTGCATGGAGGCCTACGTTTCCACCTGTGCCTCTATGTTCACCGACGCCAACGCTCTGCACGGCATCCGCGAGATCGTCGAGTGGCTGCCCAAGTCCTATGCTGGCGACCATGAGGCCCGTCAGCACATGCACGAGGCTCAGTGCATCGCCGGTATCGCCTTCTCCTCGGGCCTGCTTGGCATCGTTCACTCCATGGCTCACAAGACCGGTGCTGCCTTTGAGAACGGCCACATCATCCACGGTGCTGCTAACGCCATGTACCTGGGCAAGGTCATCCAGTGGAACTCCAAGGACCCGCGTGCTGCCGAGCGTTACGCTTACGTGGCCAAGGAGATCCTGCACCTTCCCGGCGAGACCAACGAGGAGCTCATCGCTGCGCTCGTCCAGAAGATTCGCGACCTCAACGACCAGCTCAACATTCCGCAGTCCATCAAGGATTACGCGAATGGTGGCGTGAAGGTCGACGCCGAGAACCCGCAGATGGTTTCCGAGGAGGAGTTCCTCGCCAAGCTGCCCGAGATCGCCGCGAACGCCGAGCAGGACGCCTGCACGCCCGAGAACCCGCGTGAGACCAAGGCTGCTGACTTCGAGAAGATCCTCAAGGCCTGCTACTACGACACCGACATCGATTTCTAATCGACTCTTGTTATCGTAACGAGGGGCTCCGCACGTATCCGTACGGAGCCCCTTTCTTTTTAATTATTAGAGAATGGGATAAAAATGGCTGCAATCTTCAATAGCCCCAGTAAGTATATCCAGGGTCCGGATGAGCTGGCCAAGCTCGGCTCCTATGTCGAGCCGCTCGGCGCTAAGGCCCTCGTCATCGTGACGCCTTCGGGCAAGAAGCGCGTCGGTGCCAAGATCGAGGGCGGCTTTGCCGAGGCTAAGGCTGAGCTGTTGTTTGAGGACTTTAACGGCGAGTGCTCCAAGGGCGAGGTCGATCGTCTGGTTGCGCTCGCTCGCGACAACGGCTGCGACATCATCGTCGGCGTCGGTGGCGGCAAGATCCTCGATACCGCTAAGGCTGTCGCCTACTACTTGGGGTCTCCGGTTATCATTTGCCCCACCATTGCCTCGACCGATGCACCGTGCTCGGCACTTTCGGTGCTCTACACCGACGACGGCCAGTTCGATAAATATCTCTTCCTTAAGGCAAACCCCAACATTGTCCTGATGGATACGACGGTTATCGCGGCGAGCCCAGTGCGCCTGACGGTTTCCGGTATGGGCGATGCGCTCGCAACCTACTTTGAGGCCCAGGCGACGCATGATGCCGACGGTGGCACTTGCGCCGGCGGCAAGGGCGGAATGGCCGGCCTGGCGCTCGCCAAGCTCTGCTACGAGACGCTTATGGCCGATGGCGTCAAGGCCAAGGTCGCGCTGGAGAAGGGTGCGCTCACGCCTGCCGTCGAGCATATCATCGAGGCCAATACGCTGCTTTCGGGCATTGGCTTTGAGAGCTCGGGCCTTGCTGCTGCTCATGCCATCCACAATGGCCTGACGATGCTGCCCGAGTGCCACGGCATGTATCACGGCGAGAAGGTCGCCTTTGGCACCATCGTCCAGCTGGTACTCGAGGATGCCCCGACTGAGAAGCTCGAGGAAGTCTTGGGCTTCTGCATTGAGCTGGGCCTGCCGGTCACGATGAAGGAACTTGGCGTTGCTGAGCTTACGCGCGAGCAGGCCATGATTGTTGCCGAGGCCGCGTGCGCGCCCGATGACACCATGTGCAACATGCCGTTTGAGGTGACGCCTGAGATGGTCGCCAACGCCATCCTGGGTGCCGACGCACTGGGTCACTACTACCTTATGGATGAGTAAACTAAGGTAAGGAAGGGGCAAAGCCGACAG
>CABUUG010000085.1 GCA_902494605.1 uncultured Collinsella sp. | reverse complement strand
GCAAGGGTGAAGAGGTCCATGTGGGGCAGGGCGGATTGCATAACGATACGCTTGAGGACGATGGACATAGTGAGCAAACCAAAGCCGACGGCACCGTCACCAACGACGGCGAGACGTTTTCCAGCTGGAAGGAAGCACACGACAAGCTCGACCATCATGGCAAGCATTTCCACACCAAGGTCGGACGTACATGGAACAAATTCCCCTTCCCCGTGCTTGTCGCCTTCGCCTATCTGGTGCTCGGCATTGTCTACGGCACATGGGCTACGGGACTCTTCCTCGTCTTTCTGATTCCCGTCTATTACGCGATTGGTGACTTTATCGATCGACGCCACTTATCTAAGCTAATCGATGTCGTCTATTCAGTCAGTGCCGAGGCATGGTTCCTCTACATGTGGCTCTACCTGGGGCAACCCCATCCCGCCTGGGTAATCCTCATCACCATCCCGGTCGTAAAAGCACTCATGCGTTGGTGCCGTAAACAATGGAAGCATCGCAAACAGGCCTAAACCGCCCTAACCCGCCAGCACCACTCATCCGGTACCGGCCGCCCCTTCCAAGCTGTGGTGGAATAGGGACTGTTTTGAGGCTCCAAAGCACCAAACAGTCCGTATATCATCGCAACTAACAAGCAATTGGGTCAGTTCCGGCACGGAGATAAGCATTGAGCTGACCGCGCGCCAAGAAAAGGGCCTATTTACTACGTTTAACTCGAAGAGGCCAACCATGACCGCATCTTTCGAAAATCGACAGGCCTTCTACCTGCGGTTTTATTTTTCGTTTTCCCGGCATAGTTGAGGGTATCCAATTAAACGTAGTAGATAGGCCCGTTTTGTGGCATACGACCCATTCAAACCCAATCTCGAAGGCTAAAGAGAGCCTCTCATCCACGCCTGCGAGCGAAAAGCAAATAGAATGAAAGGCAAATGAAAAGCCCGTTTGACGAGCGGAGGACATATGCGCGACGTAGCCGAAAGCGACTGGAAGCTGTTTAAGAAAATGCTTCCTCAATGGCAAGAACGTTATATGGAAAAGCTCATCGGCCAGTACGTTGAGATACTGAATGGCGACAGCGAAGCGTCCAGTAGATTTTGGGCACTAGAAGAGAGCCTCAATAGAGACAAGCTGTCCTCAGGCGTAATTGCAAACGACATTCGCCGCAGCACAATGCACCGCGAGATAGCCAATTTGCTTATCGACAGCGTGATTACCCTTGACGACCTTGACGGTTTTACCGAGGACATTAAGAGCTATGCGCAACACTGGATTGGCCAGTAAGAGCACCGAACGACAAACATCCCTAGCAAAACGGGGCAAACGCCGGGCCACCTAATGGTTGTCCGGCGTTTGCCCAAATAAAACCTGCCAAAATAAACCTGTCCCTTTTTGGCAGGTTACTCGGCGCTCTTGAGGGCGCCGACCATGTCGATCTTATTGAGAGTTCGGTTGGTGGCGAGGTTGACGATGATCGTAAAGCCAAAGGAAAGCAGCACGGCGAGCACGTAGCTTAGCGGCTCGACCTCAACGTCAAAGTACAGCGACGGCATCTGCAGGATGTACGTGAAGCTCTCGGCCAGCAAGCCACCCAGCGGCACGCCCAGCGCAGCGCCGATCGCCGTGAGGATCAACGTCTCCTTGTTGACGTAATGGTGCACCTCGCCACGGCGGAAACCAAGCACCTTGATGGGCGCCAGCTCGCGCGCGCGCTCGGAGATATTCGTGTTGGACAGCGTAAACACCACCACAAACGACAGGCACGCCGCCATAAAGGTCACGAGCACCACGACGGAATTGATGATAGTGAAGTTCGCCTCATAGTTTTCCCAATGCTCGGCCGTGCTCGAAATCGAAAGCCAACCGTCGCTCTTAAGCTTCTTGCTAAACGCAATCTGGTCAGAAGATGAGCCCTTAAGCAGCGCAAAGATGCCGTTAAGACGCGCGCTTCGGCCGAACGCGCGCTCATAGGTGCTCTGCGTCATATAGAGCGTGTTGCCCAGATAGTTGAGCGAAATGTCGCTAACCTTGACCTTGGCGACGTTGAGCGACGAATCCTGGACGTGAGCCGTATCGCCCGGCTGAATCCCCAGCACCAGCTGTGAACTTTTGCTCAGATACACGTCTCCGTCACGCAAAGACAGAGGTTCTTTGGACTCATCCTCCAAGCGCACGTAATCGCCCAAGTCACCCGCGCGGTCATCGGGAATCACGATGAGCTGCACGGTCTCGCTCTTGCCGCCAAACGTAAAGGTGACGTTGTCGGTCATAATCGGCAGGGTCGAGGTCACCGTCACGTTGGAATCATTGGCCGTGCTGCGCTCATCCAATGCCGCGCACGTCTGCGAAAAATCGTCGGGATTGGCAACCGCCAGCAAGTCATAGCGCGTGATGTGGCCGTACTGCTTGGGCGAAAGCGCGACCGACGTGTCGCGAATACCCATACCGCAGATCACAAGCGCGGTGCAACCCGCGATGCCAAAGATGGTCATAAAGGCGCGCTTTTTATAGCGGAAAAGGTTGCGTGCAGCGACCTTGTTCAAAAAGCCCATGCGGCGCCAGATAAAGCCGATGCGCTCGAGCAAGATGCGCGAGCCGGCGCGCGGGGCCTTGGGACGCATAAGCGAGGCCGGGGTCTCGGCCATCTCGTGGCGGCAGGCGATAATCGTGGCGCCCACCACGCCCACGGCAAACAGCGCCACCGAGACGATCGAGGACACGATGTCGTACGAAAGCAGCATCTGGGGCAGTGAGTACATGTCGTCGAACACCGTAAACAGGAACAGCGGCAGGCCCACAAATCCGATAATGTTGCCGAGCACGCCGCCGATCAGACAAGCCCACAGCGCATAGTCCACGTATTTGGACAGGATGCGTCCGCGCGAATAGCCGAGTGCTTTGTACAGGCCAGTAAGCGTGCGCTCCTCCACGACCATGCGGGTGGCGGTGGTGAGGCTGATGAGCACGGCGACGATAAAGAAGATGAACGGGAACACCGTGGCGATGGCTTCAATTGACGAGCTATCGCTCTCCACGCTCGAGTAGCTTGCGATATTGCCGCGGTCCTGGATGTACCAGGTGCATTCGCCCAGATCGGAAAGCTCGGCGCGGGCATCGGCAAACTGCTGGTCGGCGGCGGCACGACGCTGGTCCAGGTCGGCTTGCGCCTGCGCACGCTCGTCGCTGCCCTCGGCCATGCGGTTGATGTTGTCCTGCTCGATCCCAAAGACCATATTCGCCTGACGCTCAGCCGCGTCCAAGTTCGCCGGCGTATCGGCCGTCAGCTCCTGAGCACGCGCTTTCTCGCGCTCCTCGCGGATCTTCTCTATATTGCCCTTGACCTCATTGATCTTTGCCGCGTAGGCATCCGAATAGGAGTTGAGATCCTTGGCTCCCTCGACGACCACGTGGATCGCGGAGTAGGAAGAAGATGTCGCGGCGTCCTCGCTCACATAGAACTTATAGTCCGCCGCCGAAGCAGCGCGAAAGGCGTTGACTGTCGAGTCGGAGCTCACGTCGGTGGGATCGAGAACCTCGGCCGTGATGGTGTAATCGATATCGGCAAACTGGTCCTTGGCGCTTTGGTTCGACGAGCTCGCATCGTTGGCGGCAAAACTCACCGTATCGCCGAGCTTTTTGCCCGAAGCCTTCAGGAACTTCGAAGTCACCGCGACCTCATCGGCGCTCTCAGGCAAATCGCCGTTCACGAGCACCGGCTGATCGATGTTCTCCTTGGAGAGACTTTGCACGACCACGCGCTCGCGCGTTGTGCCCACGGCGGTGTAGGCGGTCTCGGTGTAGATGCCCTCGGCCGTTTCGACGCCATCGACCTCTTGGATGGCGTCGAGATCATCGTCAGTCAGGCCATAGGTCGACTGCACGTTGATGTCGTAAACATTCTGTTGGTCAAAGTAAGCGTCGACCGAATCGCACAGATCCTCGCAACCCGCCTTGAGGCCGCACATCACGCTCACGCCGAGCGCGGTGATCACGACGATGGACAAGAAGCGTTTGAGGCTGCCGCGAATCGTGCGGTAGACACCGCGGCGAAACACCGTCGGCACCATGTCGTTTGAGCTTTGGGCAGTGCGGTAGGTCGTAAAATCCTGCTCGCGCTCCGTGTTCCGCGCGTCGCGGCGTTGGCTGTTTTGGCGGTCCTGATCCATGGGCGCTACCACTCGATCGTCTCGATAGACACGGGATTTTGCTGGACCGTCTCGCTCTCCACGCGACCGCTCTTAAAGCGAATCAGGCGATCGGCCATGGGCGCGAGCGCGGAGTTGTGCGTGATGATGATGACCGTAATGCCCTGCTTGCGGCAGGTATCCTGCAGCAGCTGCAAGATCTGCTTGCCGGTTTTATAGTCGAGCGCGCCCGTGGGCTCGTCGCACAGAAGCAGCTTGGGGTTCTTTGCCAGTGCGCGGGCGATGGACACGCGCTGCTGCTCGCCGCCCGAAAGCTGTGCCGGAAAGTTACCCAGGCGCTCGCCCAGGCCAACCTGGCGAAGCGTCTGTTCGGCTTCGAGCGAATCGGGGCAAATCTGAGCTGCGAGCTCAACGTTTTCGAGGGCCGTCAGGTTGGGAACCAGATTGTAGAACTGGAAGACAAAACCGACATCGGCGCGGCGGTATTCCACGAGCTGCGCCTCGTTAGCGGAGCTCACATCGCGCCCGTCCACCGTCACGGTACCGGAGGTTACCGTGTCCATACCGCCCAGAATGTTGAGCGCCGTGGTCTTGCCGGCACCCGAAGCACCCAAAATGATGGCGAGCTCGCCACGCTCGACCGTAAAGCTCGCGCCGTCGAGTGCGTGAATGCGGGCGTCGCCCTCGCCGTATGCCTTGATGACGTCTTTGAATTCGATATAAGCCATCGATCGGTTCCCATCTGGTCGGATAACTCTTTAGTATTACCCATTTCGCACCGACCAAAAAGGGACAGGTTCATTTTGGCAGGTTTTAGAGGCGGACGGTGAAGGTGATCTGGTTGCCGTGGCCGCAGACAGAAGCGCTCCCACCATGGGCTTCGGCGATGGCACGCACCACGGATAGGCCCACGCCCGAGCCGCCCGTCTTGGAGCTGCGCGACACGTCCGCACGATAGAAGCGGTCGAACAATCGATCTAGGTCGCCTTCGGGCAGCTCGTCCACGGCGTTCGAAACGACAAGCTCGGCCGAACCTTTGCCTGCACCGCGTGAGACGGCACGCAGACTCAACTCAATTACACTGCCCTCACTCGCATAGCGCGTGGCGTTATCCAGCAGCAGCTCAACCACCTGCGCCACCGCTGCAGCATCGGCATGGGCCCGCACACCGCTCGCGATCGACGTCGACAGCCGCTTTCCGCGCGAAACCGCCACCGATTCAAACGGCGCCGCAGCCTTGTCCACGGCCTCCGAAAGATCGATCGATGTCATGGTAAAGCCCGCCGAGCCCTCGTCCATGCGAGCCAAAAACACCAGACGCTCCGTGAGCGCCGTCAACCGCGCGACCTGTTCGTGAATGCTCTGCGTCCACTCGCTCTCGCCGCTCTCAATTTCCTGCACCTCGTTAGCGGCATCGATCACGGCCAGCGGCGTCTTGATCTCGTGGCTTGCATCGGTAATAAAGCGCTTTTGCTTGCTGTAGCTCTCGACCATCGGTCGAATCACCGCGCCCGAGGCACCCGCCACAATTGCCAACACCGCCAGCCAGCCAATGCAACTGATCGCCACGCTCGCGCTCAAAAACGAATGAAAGCTTGCAAGCTCGCGCGAGCAGTCCACAAACACATAGGTGGTCTCGTCGCCCTGAACCGTAACCGTATAGCGGTAGTTACCAGAAAAGCCCGAGGTCCAACCCTTGGAATATAGTCCTGCAGCGATGCGTGCAGCACGCTTGGCACCCACCGCGGCAATGCGGGCCGTGTTGACATCGGTCACCTGCCCACCGGCAATCGACACCGTAAAGTAACGCGTGTCGAAGGGAGACTCCGCCGTCATACCTTCGAAATGCCCGGTGCGCATGACCACCCTGTCACCGGCAGCGGTCTTACCGGCGCCCACATCCTCGCCTGGATCGGTCTTGGGCTCATCCGTCCAATCGATGCCGTCCTTGCCCGCCAAGATATAGTCCAGACGAGCGTCGGCCATCTTGCAGACATGCGAGTAGTTGACGATATTGATGCCGGCAATAATGAGCGTAAGCACGGCGGTCACGGCACCCATGGCAACCAGGATGAACTTACGACGCAGGCGACGTCCCATTGCGCTGGCAGCATCGGCGCGCCCCGGATTACCCGAGTCCGCGCCCATGCCGAGCTTTGCCGTCGTGCGCTTCCACCACGCACTCGCGCTCACGCCTATTCGCCCTCCTCAACAACCTCGAGCGAATAGCCCTGGTTGCGCGATGCACGGATGGCCACGTTGGCACCAAGCGCCGTCAGCTTTTTGCGCAGGTACGAGATGTAGACCCACACCACGTTGGCGCCTTCGGGCGCGTCCTCACCCCAAACCCCGAGCATCAGACGCTCGGTGGGCATGCGCGTGCCGGCGTTGCGCATAAAGAGCTCCATAAGCTGAAACTCACGATTGGCCAGGTGCTCCTCGCCCAAAGGGCCAACGAGCGTGCACGATGCCGTGTCGAGACGCACGTTGCCCACGCTGAGCGTCGTGGCGTCAATTGCCGTCGCGGCACGCGTCATGGCACGAATACGCGCAAGCAGCTCCTTGGCGGCAAACGGCTTGGTCAGGTAATCGTTGGCACCGGCATCTAGGCCCTCGACCTTATCGGACACCTCACTTTTTGCCGTGAGCATAATGATGGGCAGTCGCCTACCGGCGGCGCGTGTGCGCTTGAGCACCTCAATGCCATCCATGCCGGGCATCATGATGTCCAGGATTGCGGCGTCGTAATCGTTGGTGAGTAGATACTCGAGCGCCGTCAGGCCGTCGAGCGCGGTGTCGACCTCGTAGTCGCTATGTTGAAGAATCGCGGTAAGAGCGCGGGAGAGGCCGGGTTCGTCCTCGGCAAGCATCAACTTCATAGTTGCTCCTTTGGCGCATGGCTATACAGGTTTTGATACTGCCGATAATAGCGTACCGTCAACCGCCTTAGCGCGGCCTTAGCTGCTCAACCTGCGCGTTTTTAAATACGCAGGATATGGCTTAGCCAAACTTAAGGCGCACGTGTCGAGCGCTTTGACGCATGCCGAGCGCGAAGGGACAGTGACTCGTCCTTTCACGGCGTCCTAGTTATGCAAAGTGCTCGAGCGTTACTCCTCGTATGCGCCCTCAAGCCGCAGCAGCCACTCCTTGCGGTCGAGGCCGCCGGCATATCCGTTGAGCGAACCATCGGCGGCAACCACGCGATGGCACGGCACAATAATCGAAATGGGATTACGCGCGACCGCGGCCCCCACGGCACGGGGAGACGCAACGAGTGCTTCGTTTCCCGGCACACGATGTCGAGCCGCAACACGCTGGGCGATCTCACCATACGTAGCGACCTCGCCACGCGGGATAGAAAGCAGCTCAAACCAAACCTCGCGCTGAAACGCCGTACCAATCATATGCAACGGCGGCGTAAACCGAGGCTCCTGCCCCGCAAAATAAGCATTCAGCCAAGCCCAAGAACGCTCAAGTACCGACGAGGCAGCACCGTTTGTCGGATTCACCGAAGACATGCCGCCAGCACCAGAAACCGCATCGGCGCCTTCAACATGTTCGGAGTCTTCCCGGAGAAGCGTGGAGCCAAAATGCTCCTGCCCCTCAAACCAAAGTCCCGTCAGACCGCGGCCATCAGCGGCAAGCAAGATTTCGCCCAAAGGCGAAGCAAACGTCGTCGTGACCACCAGCGGCTCCTTTCAAAACTCCGCAACATAATACCGCGAATTGTGCAGACAACCCCAATCGACCCCAAAGTCACCCCAGGCAGCAGGCGCGACAGCGCCGCAGCTGCCGACCGCGCTCCGCAGTCCCCAAAGGCGGCAGGCGCAAAGCGCCGAGGCCGCCGCCGGGACCAGGGCCTGCAACGGCCACGTGCCCCCATATCAGCCCAGCGGCCCCAGCCAACAACGGCCCCATCGCAGGCCGCTCGCAGCAGCGTCACCGCAGGCGGAGGCCGGGCTTAGTTTTCAGAACACTCCGCAGACCAGTGCGGCGCCTT
>CABUUG010000084.1 GCA_902494605.1 uncultured Collinsella sp. | reverse complement strand
GCGTGGTCGAAATATCGGCATGGCCCAAAATCTCCTGCAGCACACGCAGGTCGGCACCGCCCGCGAGCATGTGGGTGGCAAAGGAGTGGCGCAGGGTGTGGGGATGAAGCCCAACCAGCCCCACCTGGCGCCCATACCGCTCGCATATCGCATGCACGGCCTGGCGCGACAGGCGACGTCCGTTCTTATTTAAAAAGACCGCCGAGGTCTCCGTCCCGTGAGCATGCGCGGCCAGGAGAGTGCGCCCGTCACCTATATAGTGTGTCAGGGCACGCGCCGCGCTTCCCACCAACGGGGCCAGACGCTCCTTGGAGCCCTTACCGCGCACCAGGACAAACCCGTCATCAATATGGATATCGCCCACATCGAGCCCAACCAGCTCACTCACGCGCAGGCCGCAACCGTAAAGCACTTCCAAGATGGCATGATCGCGCAGTCCCATCTCGCCCTCGGGAAAGTCTTGATCGAGCAGTGCCGAGACATCCTCCACCGAAAGGTATTCCGGCAGGCGATCTGCCTTTTTGGGCAGGTGCAACGCCGCCGTCGGGTTTTGGGCCACGGCCCCATCGCGCACCAAAAAGGCATGCAGACCCTTCACGGCAGCAAGCGCGCGCTCCACCGAGGCGTCGGAATAGCCTCCCTCGCGGCGATCGGCAACAAAGCCCTCCACGACCTGACGGGTCACCTCTTCAAAAGACACAATACCCGCCCGCTCCAGATAGGCGCAGTACGTCGTCAGGTCACGACGGTAGGCCGCAATCGTGTTGCGCGCCAAACCCCGCTCGACCGCGAGGTAATCGAGATACTCCCCCGCCACCACAGCGAGCGACGAGGGAGTAGCTTCAGTATGTTCCTTATTCTCCGGCACCCTTAGTCCGTAGCGAGGTTCTTGGGCGTCACCTGCAGACGGTCGACACCCTCGTGCTGGCCGATCGAAGCGCGCACGAACTCGCGGAACAGCGGCTGCGGGTTGGTCGGGCGGCTCTTGAACTCGGGATGAGCCTGGGTTGCCACATACCACGGATGTACGTCGCGCGGCAGCTCGACCATCTCGACCAGACGCTCGTCGGGCGAAAGACCCGAGATTACCAGACCGGCGTCCTCGAGCTGGTCGCGGAAGGCGTTGTTGAACTCAAAACGGTGACGGTGACGCTCGTAGACGAGCTCCTCGCCGTATGCCTCGCGCGCGAGGGTATCGGCGGCGAGCTTGCACGGATAGGCGCCCAGGCGCATGGTGCCGCCCTTCTCGGTCACGTCCTCCTGCGAGCTCATCAGGTCGATGACACTATACGGGCCGTCCGGATCGAACTCGGAAGAGCTGGCGCCGGCAAGGCCGACCACGTTGCGGGCGAACTCGCACACGGCTACCTGCATACCCAGGCAAATGCCCAGATACGGAATCTTGTGCTCGCGGGCGAACTCGGCCGCGAGGATCTTGCCCTCCAGGGCGCGCTTGCCAAAGCCGCCAGGGACCAAGATGCCCGAGGCGTCACCCAGGACCTCGGAGACGTTCTGTTCGTCGAGGCTCTCGCCATCGACCAGCTGCACGTCAACGTGGCGATCGTAGAACACGCCCGCGTGGTGCAGGGCCTCGATAACCGACAGGTAGGCATCGGGCAGCTGCGTGTACTTGCCCACGACGGCGATCTTCACCTTGTCGGCGTGATGGTTGGCATGGTTCTGCTTGCGCAGGAACTCGTTCCACTCGCTCATGTCGCGCTCACGCGGGTCCAGACCCAGGCGCTCGCAAATGCGCAGGTCAAAGTCCTGCTCGGCAAGCAACTGCGGAACATCGTAGATGCTCGCGCAGTCCTCGTTGGTAAAGACACAGTCGGTGTCGACGTCGCAGAAGCTTGCAATCTTGCCGCGGATGGCATCGTCGATATGGTGGTCGGAGCGCAGAACGATAATATCGGGCTGGATACCAAAGCTGCGGAGCTCCTTAACGGAGTGCTGCGTCGGCTTGGTCTTGACCTCGTGGGCGGCGGCGATATAGGGAACGAGCGACACGTGGATGTAGCAGACGTTCTCGGGGCCGGCCTCCTTGCGATACTGGCGAATGGCCTCGACAAACGGCTGCGACTCGATGTCGCCGATGGTGCCGCCCAACTCAGTGATGACCACGTCGGAGCCGGTCTGCTCCTCAATACGACGGAACTTATCCTTAATGGCGTTCGTGACGTGCGGAATCACCTGCACGGTGCCGCCCAAAAAGTCACCGCGACGTTCACGGGCGATCAGGCTCTTATAGATGGCACCAGTCGTAAAGTTGGAATCGCGGGTCAGGTTCTCGTCAATAAAGCGCTCGTAGTGGCCCAGGTCCAGATCGGACTCGTAGCCGTCCTCGGTCACAAAGACCTCGCCATGCTGGAACGGGCTCATGGTGCCGGGGTCGACGTTCAGATACGGGTCGGCCTTTTGCATCGTTACCTTGTACCCGCGCGACTTGAGCAGACGGCCCAGCGAGGCCGCGGTAATACCCTTGCCCAGAGACGAAACCACGCCGCCGGTCACGAACACATGCTTGGTCATATTGAGTTACCTGCGCTTCCCGTAGAAGTTGTCCATACACATCTTACGGGTCTTCATTGTAATACTCGCGACGCGCGCCGCACGCAATTTTTCTTACGCGCAATCGCATTTCTCCATCTCGAAACAAAACGCCGTCCGGTTGCCCAGACGGCGTCGTTTCGACTATGAATGCGCCTTGTTATCGATCGGCGAATTCGTCCTTGATCAAGTCCTGCACGAGCATACCGGCACGGATGCCCTCTAGATACCACTCGCCACGCTCCGTGAGACAAATACCATTTGCGAGCTGGCCGCCGTCGTCGCTGTAGCGCGAGACGACCTCAATGATGTCTTCGGATTCCAGACGTTCAATTGCCGCGCGGGCGCGATACGGAGACACCCCTACACGCTCGGCAAGCCTCTTGCGCGAAAAGCCATAAAATCCGCCGTTGTCTTCGGACTGCCGTGCGATCTCCATCAGCACCTGCACCTCGACACGCTTCATATCGTTGACACTCGCACGACCCTTGCCAGCCATGGCAGCCTCCTCAAACCGAGCACGGGCATCACTTGTACCGTGCGCGACCGGCACACCCCATGATGGCCGGCAACATCCATCATGCGGCATCCCCGCAAAAGGATGAAACAATTAGGGTTATTGTATACCGCCCAAATCGCTTATAGGCAGGTAAGCGGGCTATTTTTAGGTTAAACGGTAGCTTTGTTGATAAAAGGGGCACACCGAATGCATACCCGATGTGCCCCTTTCAAACCAATTTATCCAGGCTTAGCGGTGGAAGAAACCACGGCGCTCGAACTTAGGCTCGCAGCACACGTTGATGCCCAGCTTGCGCAACACCGTCTCGTCCGTCGGCGAGATGATCACGCTAAAGAAGGCATCGCACCCGCGCAGCTGCTCCAGGCCCGAAAGGACGCGGGCCGCCGTCTCGCTCGTTGCCGAGGTGATCGAGAGCGCCATAAGCGTCTCGTCGGTGTGCAGGCGCGGGTTCTTGCTACCCAGGAAATGCGTCTTGAGCTTGCTGATAGGCTCGATCGCCTCATCGCTAATGACCTCGAGCTCAAGGTCAACGCCCGAGACATGCTTAAGTGCATTCATGATGAGCGAGCTCGCGGCGCCCAGGCGCGTGGAAGTCTTGCCGGTCACCACGGAGCCGTCGGGCATGACCATGGCGCCTACGGGGCCACCCGTCAGCTGCTCCCTGGTAAGGGCGGCCGAGCGTGCCGGCGAGTAATTCTTGTCGATACCGGCCTTCTTCATAATGATCTTGAGACGATCAACCTGTTCATCGCCCACGCCGGTACGGCGCACATTTTCGACCGCGGTAAAGTAGCGGCGGACAATCTCCATCTTGGAAGCGTCGCGGCAGGCATCGTCATCGGTGATGGCAAAGCCGACCATATTGACGCCCATGTCCGTGGGGCTCTGGTAGGGGCTCTTGCCCAGGATCTTTTCCATCAGGGCACGGACCACCGGGAAGGCCTCGACGTCGCGGTTGTAGTTGACCGTAGTCTTGTTATAGGCCTCCAAGTGGAAGGAGTCGATGATGTTGGCGTCGTCAAGGTCGGCCGTGGCGGCCTCATAGGCGATGTTGACCGGATGCGTGAGGGGAAGGTTCCAGACCGGGAAAGTCTCGAACTTGGCATAGCCGGCGGCGGTGCCGTGCTTGTGCTCGTGATAGAGCTGAGACAGGCAGGTGGCGAGCTTACCCGAGCCAGGACCCGGCGCGGTGACCACGACGAGCGGACGAGTGGTCTCGACAAACTCGTTCTTGCCATAGCCGTCGTCGGACACGATCAGGTCGACGTCGTGCGGATAGCCCTCGATGGGATAGTGCAGCTTGGCAGGAATGCCGAGCGCGTTCAGGCGATTGCGGAACACATCGGCAGCAGGCTGGCCGGCGTACTGGGTGATGACCACAGCCGCGACAGCAAAGCCGTTGCCGCGAAACAGGTCAACCAGGCGCAGCACATCCTCGTCATAGGTAATGCCGAGGTCACCACGAGCCTTGTTTTTCTCGATGTGGTTCGCGTTGATCGCGATGATAACCTCGACATCGTCGGCGATGCTCTTGAGCATGCGGAACTTGCTGTCCGGTTCAAAACCCGGCAGCACACGGCTCGCATGATAGTCATCGAACAGCTTACCGCCAAACTCCAAATAGAGTTTGCCGCCAAACTGCGAGATGCGCTCCTTAATATGAGCGGCCTGCAGCTCGATATACTTCGCGTTGTCGAAACCCTGGCGCATGTATGGCTCCCGTCCCGTTTCCAATTAATGTTCTAGGCGATTATAACGGAGCAGACCCTCCCCGAAGCCCAGGCCATCAACAGGCACCAACCAAACACGCGCTCGATAAGTTGCGGTGGAATAGTTCCTACTTAGCCCCTCAGGACACACAAACAGGAACTATTCCACCGCAACTTCCCCTTTTTGGCGCAAACTAACCTGACCCCATTGCACCGCCCCATTACACCAACAACGGCAACATCGCAGGTGGAGCATAAGTCAGCGAGCGACGTCCAGGACGTACAAGTTGGCATGAAAAAGGCAAGGCATAGACTTTCTGGTCATGCCTTGCCTTTTGAATGACAAATTGTCGTTCTGGGCGGCGTGCAGCGTCGACCGGTTCCGGCGTTTGGTAAAACGCCGGAACACAAGAGCGCCCCCTCCCGCGCACGGAACGGGAGGGGGCTAAAGGTAGGAGTCTACCGGTGGGTTGACCCCACCGGACAGACGATGACCAGGTGATCCTTTACAGGATCGTCAAGGTTTCCGTGGGGTACCCGTTGGGTACTTAGATCAACACGCAGGCGACGGTCAGGATGACGGCGCAGACGACGGAGAGCGCGACGATGAGCTTAAGGGCAAACTTGAGCCAGGTCGTCCACTCGATCTTGGCCAGGGCGAGACCGCCCATGATGGCGCCGGAGGTCGGGGTGAACAGGTTCACGACACCGATGGCGGCGGAGAAGATCATGACCATGACCTCGGGCGAGAAGCCGAGCTTAACAGCCAGCGGTCCCATGATGGGCATGGAGACGGTGGCCATACCGGAGGTCGAGGGGATCAGGAAGGACAGGCCGAAGTAGACCAGGAAGCTCATGGGAGCGAAGATCACGCCGGACAGGCCAGCCAGGGCATTGGCGGCAGCGTCGAGGACGAAGACGTCGAGGCCGGTGTTAGCCATGAGGACGGAGATACCACGGGCGAGGGCGATGACGAGAACAACGGACATCATGTCGGCAGCGCCGGTGATGAAAGTGTTAACGATCTGCTTCTCGGACAGGCCACCGATGATACCGATCAGGATAGCCATGAGGAAGAACCAGGTGGAAGCCTCGTCGAAGTACCACTGGCCAATGGGCAGGCCAGTGATCAGGGCAGACCAGCCCTGGACGACGGCGTTACCGTCGGCATCGTAGACAGCGCCAGCGTCGAAGAAGTTGGCGACGCCCTCGTTGAGGTCGGCCAGCGGGATGAAGCCGACGATCATGACGACGAAGGTGAAGGCGAAGGCGATCAGAACACCCTTCTGACGACCGGTGAGCTTGACCTCCTTGTGAACCTCGGAAGCAGCCTTGCCGTGAGCCTCTTCGGCATCCTTGAGCTCCTGCATCGACAGGATGGTGGAACCCTTGTCAGCCTTGACCTTCTTGGCATAGTTCATCACGAAGACGATGGACATAGCGGTAGTGACAATCCACAGGACGGCACCGAGGCCGATGATGATGGACTGATTCACGGCAATGTCAACGCCGGTCAGAGCGTCAACGGCAGCGCCGACGGCGAACGGGTTAACCGTGGAGCCGAGGCAGCCGCAGCCAGCGCCGAGCAGGACGGTAGCGGCGCCGACCATCGGGTCGAAGCCGGCAGCCATCATGGTAGCGGCGAGCAGGGCGTAGAAGGGAACGGTCTCCTCGCACATACCATAGGTGGTACCACCGAGGGAGAAGATGAGCATCAGCACGGGAATGAGCATAATCTCGTTGCCCTTAAGCTTCTGCACCAGAACGGCGATGCCGTTGTCCAGGGCGCCGGTCTCGGTCATCATGCCGAGGAAGCCGCCCAGGATCATAACGAAGAGGCAGACGGGCAGAGCGTCAGCGAAGCCCAGGATCGGGGCGGTGCAGAAATCGCTCAGACGGGCTGCAGTAACCGCGCCGCCGGACGTGCCGGAGACGATAACGGTAATCACTGCAACAATTGCCAGCAGAGCTAGAAGAATGGTGAACGATGAAGGCATACCGCGCTTTTTCTTAGCGGTCTCAGTCATGGTTCTCATCCCCCCTTCATAAATCATTTAACTTTCTCGTGCGAAGCGGATCTTCCGTGCCGTGCCCACCGCCCGACGCGAGATATTTACCAGACAAAGCCGCTCGGGGTGTGCAGCAATACACCCCGAGCGAGATGCTAGATGCTCTTACTTGAGCGTGGCGTACATGACAGCCTTGATGGTGTGCATGCGGTTCTCGGCCTCGTCGAAGACCTTGGAAGCGGGGCTCTCGAAGACCTCGTCGGTGACCTCCTGCTCGGTGATGCCGAACTGCTCGCACTTCTCGGCGCCAATCGTGGTGTTGGTGTCGTGGAAGCTGGGCAGGCAGTGCAGGAAGATGGCACCCGGGTTGGCCATAGCCATGACCTCGGAGGTGACACGATACGGGGTGAGCTGAGCGATGCGCTCGGCCCAGACCTCGTCGGGCTCGCCCATGGAGACCCACACGTCGGTGTAGATAACGTCGGCACCGGTGACGCCGTCCTTGACGTCAGTGGTCAGCTTGATGGTGCAGCCGTTGGCCTCGGCGATGGGCTTGCAGGCCTCGATGACGTCGTCAGCGGGCATGCACTCCTCGGGGCCGCAGGCCACGAAGTTCATGCCGAGCTTGGAGCAGACAACCATGAGGGAGCGAGCGACGTTGTTCTTGCAGTCGCCCATGAAGACGAGGGTCTTGCCCTTGATGTCGTAGTTGAAGTTCTCCTGGACGGTCAGGATGTCGGCGAGCATCTGGGTGGGGTGCCACTCGGTGGTCAGGCCATTCCACACGGGCACGCCGGACTTAGCAGCGAGCTCCTCGACGTCATCCTGGGCAAAGCCACGGAACTCGATGCCGTCATACATGCGGCCGAGAACGCGAGCGGTGTCCTCGATGGACTCCTTCTTGCCCATCTGCGACGAACCCGGATCGAGGTAGGTCACGCCCATGCCCAGATCCATGCCGCCGACCTCGAAGGCGCAGCGGGTACGAGTGGAGGTCTTCTGGAAGAGCAGAACGATGTTCTTGCCCTCGAGATAGCGGTGCGGAACGCCAGCGCGCTTCATATCCTTGAAGTTCTTGGAGAGCTTGAGCAGGTACTCGATCTCCTCGGTGGTGAGGTCGAGGAGCTTGAGGAAGCTACGGCCGGAGAGGTTAACACCCATGGTTCGTTTCCTTTCGAAGAAATGAATTACATAAATAGTAGTGTTGCCCGTTTGACGGGCGAAACCGGTGCGGTTGTAGGGGGACCGCACCGGAAACGGAAAGACTTAGAGGTCCTCGCGCCAGAAGGGCATGCTCATGCAGCGCGGGCCGCCGCGGCCGCGGGAGAGCTCGGCGGAGGGCACGACGAGAAGGTCCAGGCCCTCCTTGTACAGCACGTCGTTG
>CABUUG010000083.1 GCA_902494605.1 uncultured Collinsella sp. | reverse complement strand
TAATCTGCCACTTTGGACTCGATGGCACGGCAAAAGTGGGAGATTGTCCACGCTCGATTTTGCCTGGGAAGAGCAATCTTCTGTCTGGGAAGCCCGATCTCGACCTATATATAGGTGCAAATGAGTCGTTATCGAAGTAATATTCTGCAGGCTCACTCCACTACGCCAAAGTGTTCCCTCGGGAAATGTCACCGCTATATGCAAATTCACCGTCCTTCATATCCAAACTCAGCAAAAGCGCAGGTCAAAAGCATATAGATACGCCCGGCACCGTGTATCTAGAGGTTTTCGTTGACAGCCCCCAAGGTGGCATCGTATTATCTTCTTCGTTCGCGGGGGCGGCGGTCCAAAAGACCAAAGGACCTGCGGATACTTGAACGATTGGGAGTTTGCCCGAGTGGTTAATGGGGACGGGCTGTAAACCCGTTGGCTCTGCCTACATAGGTTCGAATCCTATAGCTCCCACCCGTCAAGTGCCTGTATAGCTCAGTCGGTAGAGCACTTCGTTGGTAACGAAGAGGTCACCAGTTCAAGTCTGGTTGCAGGCTCCATCCGGCGGTGTAGCTCAGTTGGTTAGAGCACACGGTTCATACCCGTGGCGTCACTGGTTCGAATCCAGTCACCGCTACCATAGGTAACACGGTGGCTTCTCAATAGTATGTTGAGAGGCCACTATGGTATAAAGGCAAAGTCCCGTCCGGGGACGACCTGTTAAGAGGAGGGCTTTATGGCCAAAGAGAAGTTTGAGCGCACTAAGCCGCATGTTAACATCGGCACCATTGGTCACGTCGACCACGGCAAGACCACGCTGACCGCTGCCATCACCAAGGTTCTCTCCGAGACCGAGGGCTGCAAGGCTGACTTCACTGCGTTCGAGAACATCGACAAGGCTCCCGAGGAGCGCGAGCGCGGCATTACGATTTCCGTCTCCCACGTTGAGTACGAGACCGCTGCCCGTCACTACGCTCACGTTGACTGCCCGGGCCACGCTGACTACGTCAAGAACATGATCTCCGGCGCTGCTCAGATGGACGGCGCTATCCTGGTCATCGCTGCTACCGACGGCCCCATGGCTCAGACCCGCGAGCACATCCTGCTCGCCCGTCAGGTCGGCGTTCCCTACATCGTCGTCTTCCTGAACAAGTGCGACATGGTCGACGATGACGAGCTCATCGACCTCGTCGAGATGGAGACCCGTGAGCTCCTCTCCGAGTACGATTTCCCCGGCGACGACATCCCCGTCATCCGTGGCTCCGCTCTGGGCGCTCTCGAGGGCGACGCCAAGTGGATGGACGCCATTCGCGAGCTCATGAAGGCCGTCGACGAGTACATCCCGACGCCTGCTCGTAACAACGACCTCCCGTTCCTGATGGCCGTTGAGGACGTTATGACCATCTCCGGCCGTGGTACCGTTGCTACTGGCCGTGTCGAGCGCGGTGAGCTCAAGCTCAACGAACCCGTCGAGATCGTCGGCATCAAGGATACCCAGAACACCGTCGTTACCGGTATCGAGATGTTCCGTAAGTCCATGGACTTCTGCGAGGCTGGCGACAACGTCGGTCTGCTGCTCCGCGGCATCAAGCGTGAGGACATCGAGCGCGGCCAGGTTCTCTGCAAGCCCGGTTCGGTTACCCCGCACACCAAGTTCACCGGCGAGATCTACGTTCTGACCAAGGAGGAGGGCGGCCGTCACACCCCGTTCTTCGATGGTTATCGTCCTCAGTTCTACTTCCGTACCACCGACGTTACCGGTACGGTCAAGCTCCCCGAGGGCACCGAGATGGCTATGCCTGGTGACCACATCACCATCGAGGGCGACCTCATCCACCCGATCGCCATGGAGGAGGGCCTGCGCTTCGCTATCCGCGAGGGTGGCCACACCGTCGGTTCGGGCATCGTCTCCACGATCATTGAGTAAATTAGCTCTTTGATATAGCTGACTTAGAGAACCCGGCACTTATATGGGTGCCGGGTTCTTTTCTGCAATGGATATTGAGCCGTTGCTGGTGTCGAGAGGATCGATAATGGTCCTGGATGCACCGTCGATTAGCTCTCGATGGCTTCATTGATGTGTTCCAAATATGAATGGATCCACCGAGAACCAATTGACTCGAGGTTTTCATTGACAGCACTTACGTGGAGCTGATAAAGTAACAACTCGTGCCCGTACGGGGCGGAAATGAAAGGTTCAGGATACATGCGTACTCTAGTTACTCTTGCGTGCACTGAGTGCAAGCGCCGCAACTATACGACCACCAAGAACAAGTCGACCATGCCTGATCGTATGGAGATCAAGAAGTATTGCCCCTGGTGCCGTCACCACACGCTGCACAAAGAGACTCGCTAGTCTCTAGTCACATACGCCAGTAGTTCAATTGGTAGAGCATCGGTCTCCAAAACCGAGTGTTGAGGGTTCGAGTCCTTCCTGGCGTGCCAGTCATTATTCCGTAAGCTCCCACTTGGGGGCTTACGGTTTACTCATGTATAAGCGCATTGCGCGGAGGTAACCCAAATGGCCAACAAGAAGAACAAGAAGAAGGCTCAGCAGCCGGCACCTGCCAACAAAGCTGCCGCCAACTCCAAGGTTGAGGCCAAGAAGGCCGTTGCCAAGAAGAACGAGAAGGCTGCGAAGTCCAAGAAGAACGAGAAGCCTGGTTTCTTCGCCCGCACCAAGAAGTATTTCGCTTCGGTCAAGTCCGAGATGAAGCGTGTCACGTGGCCCGATAAGAAGGAGCTCGTGAACTACTCGGTTGTTGTTTGCGCTTCTCTGATCGTCGTCGGCGTCGTCATCGCTCTGCTCGATGCTGGCTTTGGCGAGGCTCTTGCTCTGTTCTCTGGATTGAGGGGCTAAACCATGTCTAAGCGTTGGTACGTCGTTCACACTTACTCTGGATACGAGAACCGCGTTAAGTCCGATCTCGAGCATCGCATCGAGACTATGGGCATGCAGGACCGTATCTTTGATATCGAGATTCCTATGGAGCGCGTCACCGAGATTAAAGAGGGTGGCAAGCGTGAGACCAAGGATTCCAAGATCTTCCCGGGTTATGTCCTGGTCCGCATGGAGATGGATGACGATGCTTGGACGTGTGTTCGTAACACGCCTGGCGTCACCGGTTTCCTAGGCGGCAACGGCAAGCCCGCTCCGCTTTCCCGCGACGAGTACAACAAGATGACTCGTCGTCCCGGTAAGGGCGATTCGCCCAAGCGCACCTCGGTTGATATTGAGGTCGGTACGTCCGTCCGCGTCACCGATGGCCCGCTTACCGACTTTGATGGCAAGGTCTCCGAGGTTAACACCGAGGCTGGCAAGCTCAAGGTCACGCTGATGATCTTTGGCCGCGAGACGCCGGTCGAGCTCGACTTTAACCAGGTCGCTGTCATCGCTTAAGTTTTCGTCCGTTCGCGCGAGCGTGCTTCTTCTGTGACTGCTCATCTCAGGAGTGCTTCTAACACGTGCGTGCTTACGATATAGCAAGTACTTCACACTCGTGATTCGAAAGGAATGACCATGGCTGAGAAGAAGGTTGCCAACGTCATTAAGCTCCAGATTCCTGCTGGTGCAGCAAACCCCGCTCCTCCAGTCGGCCCCGCCCTGGGCGCTGCTGGCGTGAACATCATGCAGTTCTGCCAGGCCTTTAACGCCGAGACGCAGGACAAGAAGGGTGACATCATCCCCGTTGAGATCTCTGTCTACGAGGACAAGTCCTTCTCCTTCATCACCAAGACCCCGCCGGCGGCTCACCTTATCAAGAAGGAGCTGAACCTCAAGTCTGGTTCCGCTAAGCCCCAGGCTGACAAGGTTGGTCAGCTCTCCCAGGAGCAGCTCACCAAGATCGCCGAGATCAAGATGCCGGACCTCAATGCCAACGACATTGACGCCGCCAAGAAGATCATCGCCGGTACCGCCCGTTCCATGGGCGTCACCATCGCTGAGTAGCGATTTCTTATGGTAACGGCGGGTGCTCCGACCGGGGCGCCCGTTAAATGTGTGCAATAGGGCACACGATACGATGTGGGAGGGCTCACGCCCGTTTAACCACAGGAGGTAATGCACATGGCTAAGCATGGTAAGAGCTATAACGCCGCTGCCGAGAAGATCGACCGCGCCACGCTCTACACCCCCCTTCAGGCTGCCAAGCTCATCAAGGAGCTCGACACCGCCAAGTTCGACGAGACCGTCGAGGCTCACTTCCGTCTGGGCATCGATACTCGTAAGGCTGACCAGAACATCCGTGGTTCCATCTCCCTGCCCCACGGCACCGGCAAGACCGTTCGTGTTGCCGTCTTCGCCGAGGGCGAGAAGGCCCGTGAGGCTGAGGCTGCCGGCGCCGACATCATCGGTTCCGACGAGCTCGTCGCCCAGATTCAGAAGGGCGAGATCAACTTCGACGCCGCTATCGCTACGCCGAACATGATGGCCAAGGTTGGCCGCATCGGTAAGATCCTTGGTCCCCGTGGCCTCATGCCGAACCCCAAGCTCGGCACCGTGACCATGGACGTCGCCAAGATGGTCTCTGAGCTCAAGGCTGGCCGCGTTGAGTACCGCGCCGACCGCTACGGCATCTGCCACGTGCCCCTGGGCAAGAAGTCCTTCTCTGAGCAGCAGCTCGTCGAGAACTACGCTGCCCTGTACACCGAGATCCTGCGCGTCAAGCCCTCTTCTGCTAAGGGCAAGTACGTCAAGTCCATCTCCGTGTCTTCCACCATGGGCCCTGGCGTCAAGGTCGATCCCGCTGTCCAGCGTGACTTCCTGGCTGAGTAACTGCTAGTTACTGCCTGAGCAAAGCAAGCATTGCTAAAGAAACCCGGTTCTGCCTTGTGCAGGACCGGGTTTCTTGCTATCGCATCAAAACCACCTCAAAGGGGACAGCGTCCCCTTTGAGGTGGTTACCAGGGTGTTCTAGCGGTTGAGGACTCGATTGCCTCGTGGCGTTTGAGCTCCCGGCGCATGGTTTGCGAATTGAGCCAGGCTGCCTGCCAGCCACGGATGGGGTAGCGCGTCTGGTCGAGCTCAAACTGTGTATAGCCGCAGGCGTTGATGATCGTCGTTCCACACACATGCTGACGCTCGCGCTGAAAATCGCAACCGTAGCTTTGGTGCACATGCCCGTGCACCATGTAGTCGGGATTCCAGGATTCGAGTGCTGTGTTAAAGCACTCGAATCCTCGATGCGGCAGATCGTCCAGATCACCCATACCGGCGGCGGGTGCATGGGTAAGCAGAATGTCGCACCCGCCGACCATCCTAACCTTACGCGACAGCTTACGCATGCGCTTGGACATCTCGCGTTCGGTGTACATGTTGGCGCCGTCGCGATAACGCATGGACCCGCCAAGGCCCGCAATGCGAATCCCTCGGTACGTGTACACGCTGTCTTCTACGCAGATACATCCGCCCGGTGCATGACGTGCGTAGCGGTCATCGTGATTGCCGCGCACGTAGATGAGCGGTTTGTTGATGACCGTGACCAAAAACTCAAGATAGTCCGGGTCCAGATCGCCAGCGGACAAAATCAGGTCGACTCCCTCAAAGCGTTCCTTGCGAAAGCACTCCCAAAGGCATCGTTCTTCGGTATCGGCTATGGCAAGGATTTTCATAGGGCAGGGACTTTCGGCTCATCGTTGGGCTGCGGAATGGTGCCCACCACGTTGTCGGCCAACCAGTCCATCTCGACGATTTGAGTGCTCGGCAGTGGGGGAAAGCCCTCGATCTGCACCACGCCGTCTTGGCTATGGAGCTCGCCGCCAAATGGATTGATGGAGCCCTCGACGATGCCATTGCGGAGTAGCTGAACAAGCTTGCGCGTCTGATAGGGCAGGCCCGGAGCGTAGCGAATATCGATAACGCCCGAGCTCATGCCATACCAGTAGTTGACGGCGCGGACCCGGCTGTCGTCACTGGTCTCGTCCCAGGTGCCATGCAGCAGACTTCGCACGATAAGCTCGTAATATCGGCCCCAGTTCCACACCGGCATGGCAATGCCGGCAACCTTGCCATCGATCAGGCGGTGAAGTCCGTAGGCCGTGGGATCTTCGAGCGACTTTGACATGTCGGCGCCGGTCATGACGCTCACGCCTTCGCGGCACATGGCCTCGGCAAGGCCACCGGCAGGCACATCGCCCCAGGTCAGGATAATTTGCGCACGGGGGTCGAGCAGCGAGGCGCCAATCGCAAAGGCATTGATTTCGCTGAGTGCGCCCGAGGCAAAGACCGACGCGTGGTAACCGATGCGGTGGTTGTCCGCCATGCTGGCGGCAAGGGCGCCCAGGAGGAACTTGGCCTCGTACATCTTGCCAAAGTACGAACGGACGCTTTGATGGGGAAGACCGATAGAGCAGTTGAGGAACCGAACCCGGGGATACTCAACGGCAGCCCTGAGCGTGTATTCCATCAGGCGGTGCGAGGTCGAGAAGATGACGTTTGCTCCATGTTTGACAGCCGTTTCCACGGCGGCGTAGAACGCGTCCGGATCATGGCAGTCCTCGAACGCCTCGGTGCGCACGATACCGTCAAAGTGCTCATCGAGATACTGACGCCCTTGGTCGTGCAGGCTGTCCCAGCTCGACGTCGCACAGGGGAACTCATGGATAAAGGCGATGCGCAGGGGGTTGGCCGCCGAATAGACGGTCTTGCCCATAAAGAAGCTGAGCACGCCGGAGGTGGACTTGGCGGGCGACTCCTCCTCATCGACGCTCGGTGCTTCGACAAGATCTACCTTGTCCTCGTTATTTTTGCCGGCAATGACCAGCTCGCGCCAGATCTTGCACAGGCGGTTTACGACGATATCCGTCGGTGTATCCAGCAGGCGGTCCTGGTTGTACACATTGAGGTAGACGAGCATGGCGTCGGCGGGCGTAATGTCCAGGTGGTCGCCGCCCGCGCGAAGGTAGGCGCGCTTAAAGAGTAAGAAGGTGTGGCGCAGGTAGTCGACCTTTTTCTGCGGCCATTTTTCGATAAGGTCCTGACCGAGCATCTTGGCGAGCGTCTCGTAGCTTCCCTCGCGTGAGAACTCGATCTCGTATAGGGGGCAGACGCGCCAAAACGCGCAGAACTCACCGTACAGGCGGCTTTCGACGGAATCCCATGTGCCGGGGTAGAGACGGGTGACCTTGGCCGAAACCGTCGGGGCGTCCAGGAATTTGAGGACACTGACGCGCTTGTTGCCCTCTTGGACGTAAAACCGATGCATGAACTCGGTGACGATGACGGGGTCGCGATAGCCCTCGGTCACCTGGATGTCGTAGAGGTTGGACCACTTGCGGGCGAACTCGGTGCTAAACGGCAGCAAGGGCATAAAGTTGCATGAAAAGGCGGACTGACGGCCTTTAGTAACCGTACCGACGACCATTTCGAGCGGAATGTCCCTTAGGCCGACGCTCTCTCGCTGACCTAAGGGGAGCTGGGCGACCAAGCTATCGAGGTCCGTGAGGTACGGATGCTCGCTTTGACTAATGGCGCGTCGACGTCCTTGCTCGCCGCGCTTGCGTGCTTGACGATAGGCCTCTTCCATGGTGTCTACTCCCTTAGTCGTTTAAACAACGATATGAACCATGGTACCACGATGCGAAACCACCACAAAGGTGCCCGTCCCCTTTGTGGTGGTTTAGGCGATGATGGGGGCGATGGCGCGGATGCAGGCGTCGGCTGCCGTGAAAGTAGTGCTGTCGTCGCTGACGATAAAGATGATCTTGCCCTTAATGCCAAAGTCGCCGATCTCGCTAAAGAGCACATACGGCTCCTTGTCAAAACCCGAGATGGGCGAGACGGCCGTTTTAGTGGCGCTGGTCAGCTCGTCTGCCAGTGCGTCGAGCGAAGCCCATTTTGAGGGGTCTTTCACCGCGACGGGGACGGCTACGCGCCCAAAGGGCATCAAATGCACGAGCGTGTTCTTGGAGATGTTGGAGTTGGGGACGATGATAGTCTGCCCGCAGGCATCTTCGATGGTCGTGTGGCGCCAGGTGATGTCCTGGACCACGCCTGATACACCACCGACCTCGATGTTGTCGCCAGGCTTGATGATGCCCATAAAGGTCACCTGCATGCCGCCGATAAGGTTTGAGAGCGTGTCCTGAAAGCCCAGGGAGATGGCGATGCCGCCGACGCCAAGAGCGGCGACGAGCGCGTTTGCGTTAATGCCAAAGCAGTTGTCGAGGATAAAGCTGCCGCCGATCATCCAGATGACGGCGCGAGCGATG
>CABUUG010000082.1 GCA_902494605.1 uncultured Collinsella sp. | reverse complement strand
TCGGTACCATCGGTGGTGTCGGTACCATCAGAACTTTCACCATTCTCGGAATCAGACGTCTCCTTCTTGGGAACGGTGATCGTCACACGCGCCACGCCCGAGGTCTTGGTATCGTAACGAACCTTTTCACCGTTCTTGGTAACGGTGACATCGGAAGGCTTGGACGTGGTGATCTCGATCGAAGACTCGGGCGTGTACTCCTGCTCAAAGGGGCCAGTCGCCTGGGCGCCATAGACCGACTTGCCGTCAACCTTGACCTCAATCCACGCGGTCTTTCCCTTGGCAACGGAGACTTTGACCTTCGTGACCTCGTTCTCTTCCTTCTTGGCCGTCGTCTTGGTAGCGTCCGAATCAGTCGACTCATCCGTCGCCTCATCGGTGTCATCGTCCTCGTCGACCGTTTCGGTCTTCTTAGAAGACTTCTTGGTCGTCATCTTGGTAGCAGTGGGCGTCTCGGGCGTGTTCTCGGGCGCCGAAGATGCGCAGCCACGTAGAAGCACCACGATGAGCACAATCAACAGCAGCACAACGGCACCGATGCCGGCGTAGACGATACGCGGATCGAGCCCGTTGTTTTGAGGAGTACGTGATCCGCCGCGTCCACGACCGGAACTGCTGCGGCCGCTTCCCTGAGGCATACGACCGCGATTGCTATCGGAACGGCCGCGATAGCCGCCCTGGCCCTGAAGGCTGCGCTGACCCGAGCGGGGCGCAAGTTCACCGCGGCCTTGATAGCCACGCTGGACCGAACGCGGAGCCGAAGAGCGCTGGCCATACGGCTGTGATTGAGAGCGAAGACGCGGCGTCACCTGCGTGGTATCGGCATCCGAATAGCCACCGCGAGAGCGTCCCATAGAGGCACCACGGTAACCGCGATCGGAATAGCCGCCGTCGCCGTAGCCGGCACGAGGGTCACGCGCCACGCCGCGGGCAGCGGGAAGTGCACGGTCCTCGGGCATCGGCGTACTGCGGAACCGGTCACGCTGTGAGCGAATCTCCTCGCCCGAACCCGTCTCAGTAATATAACCGGCCTGCTGAGGACGCTGTCCATAGCGGGTTGAACGACCGCCCTGAACCATCAGGAAGCGCCCGTTATCGACCGAGGAACGCGAATTGACGTAGCCGGCGGCGTCCTGAAAACGACCGCCCTGCTGCGACGTCTCGCGTTCGTATGCCATCAGGTCGTCAAAGTAGGCATTGACGACCTCGCGCGGATTGAGGCCCAAAAAGCGAGCATAGCTCGAAATCATGCCCTGCGCATAGCCGCGCGGCGGCATCGAAGCAAAGTTACCGGTCTCGAAAAACTCGATGATCTGCGGCCTGATTTTGATGGTGTTGGCGACCTGCTGAATGGAAAGGCCCATCCGGCGACGCTGCTCGAGCAGCATGTCACCAAAGCGTGCAGCCATCAGAATCCTCCAAACTCACGATCTTCACGTGCCATCTCGGCGTCGACAGATTCCAGCGCGGCAAGCCCCTCCTCGTCCAACAGGACCTCACGCGGCTTGGAACCGTCGGGCGGGCCGACGACACCCTTTTCTTCCAGCATGTCCATAATACGCCCGGCACGCGCATAGCCAACCTTCAGACGACGTTGCAGGCCAGATGTGGAGCCAAGCTGCGATTCCACCACAATATGGGCGGCTTCCCAAATGAGCGGATCATCGTCTTGCGGCTCGGCTACTCCGGTGACGTCAATACCGCCGCCACACGCCATGGACATGGAAGCGGGCGCCACGGCAGACAGAATCTCCTCGTGGTAGTCGGGCTCGCTCTGCGACTTGACGAACTCGACAATCTCGTTGATTTCGTCATCCGAGACAAAGCAGCCCTGGATACGGCGAGGCTTGCCCCAGTCGACCTTGGAGAACAGCATGTCGCCCAAACCGGTGAGCTTTTCGGCACCCATCTGGTCAATAATGACGCGCGAGTCGATGCCCGTGGCGACGTTAAAGGCGATGCGGTTGGTGATGTTGGCCTTGATGAGGCCCGTCACCACGTTGGAGCTGGGGCGCTGCGTAGCCACGATAAGGTGTATACCGGCGGCACGGCCCAGCTGGGCGATACGAACGATCGAGGCCTCGACATCCTTGCCGGCGACCATCATCAGGTCCGAAAGCTCGTCGATGATAATGACCAGATAGGGCATCTTTTGGGGCGGGTTGTCGTAATGCTCAAACTCGCCGGCGGCCTGCTTTTCGTTGTAGGTCGAGATCTTACGCACGTTGAGACGCTCGAAGACCTTCAGGCGACGCTCCATCTCGGACACGGCCCATTGCAGAGCGCTCGCGGCCTGCTTGGGCTCGGTCACCACGGGCACATAGAGATGCGGCAAACCGTTATAGCCCGCAAGCTCGACGCGCTTGGGGTCGACCATGATCAGGCGAACGTCCTCGGGAAGGGCTCGCATGAGCAGGGTCGTGATGATGGAATTGATCATCACCGACTTACCAGAACCGGTCGTGCCGGCGATCAGCAGGTGGGGCATCTTGGCGAGGTCAGCGACGACCGGCGTGCCCTCGGCATCTCGACCGATGGCCAGCTCGAGCGGACCGCCCTTCACATAGGGAAGCACGTCGCCCAGGTTGACGTTCTGGCGCTTGCGATTGGGAATCTCGATACCCACAAGCGAGGTACCGGGGATCGGGGCAAAGATGCGCACCGACTGAGCAGCGAGCGAAAGCGCGATATCGTCCTCGAGGCTCGAAATCTTGCTCACGCGCTCGCCCTCGCCAGGTTGCAGCTTAAAGGTCGTCACCGTGGGGCCGGCGATCCAGCCGACCACGCGGGCACTGCGGCCAAACTCAAGCAAGGTGGATTGCAGTGACTCGGCAGTCTGTTCCAGCTCCTTGTCAGATGACGCGGAGGACGCCGACTGCGGGTTGGCGTGCAGGATCTCGAGCGGCGGAAGCTTGAGGCCGTCCTCTTCTTCGCCCTCGTTATCCGCGGGGGCATTGACCGCTCCCCCATCGCTAGCCGCAGCCGATTCGACAGCACTCAAGGCAGGCACATCGGCAACCTTGGGATGCTTCAAGAAGTCGGGGATCTGAGGTGCTGCCGAGACAGGATTCACGGCAAACGGCGGCTCGGACTCGTCGATCTTATCGGGGTCGTCTTCCATCGAAAGCTGACCGGTTACCTGGTCGCGCTTTGCATGGCGACGCGGCAGCAAAGTTGTCTTTGCGGTCTCAATCGGAGCCTCGTCGTCCTCGTCATCGCCCTCGGTGAGCTCAATCTCGCTCTCGGACCAAGACGGGTCGGGCTCACTCGTATTGAGTTTGGGCGCAGCCTTGCCCTTCTTGGCATGGCGGCGCGGCAACAGCGTCGTCTTAGCGCGCTCAGCTTCCACGGCATCGGACACGTCGACAAACGGATCCTCGTCCTCGTCGTCATCGTCCAAAACCGGGTCCACATCGTTGCCCATGACCGTGGTCACGGCAGCATCGGAGCCCTTTTGACGAAGAATGCTCAGGTGAGGACGGGCAACGCCGGGCACCGACAGGGCCTCATCGTCACCCCACGGACTCGCGTTGACGTCGGCACGACGGCGCTCGGCAAAATCTGCCGCACGGTCGCGGGCAGAGCGCAAAACGCCGCCCACCGAAAAGCCGATGATGACCAGGCCCACGACGACAAGGCCCAACAGGACCACCATCGCGATAGGCTTACCCAGGGCATTCTGCAGCGCACTCGCAATAAACGCACCAATGTAGCCACCCGAGGCGGACAGATTTTGCGGCGTGAACATAAGGTCGCACGAGTCGCTCGTACCTGGCACCATCAACGAAAGAATGGAGACGACGGCGATAAAGACCACGGCGCCGCCCGCAACAGAGCGCGCGTTGAGCGGCGAGTCCTCGCCTAAAAAGAGCGTGGCGGCAAACAGCAAAATGACGATCGGCAGCACGTAGGCGCCCAGACCAAAGCCCAAGTGGTAGAAACCGGCAACCGCAGCCGTAACGGGCGCAGTCGCCGGCGAAATCACGGCAATAAAGGACGCAATCGCCAAGACGGCAATGACCACGCCGGCGATATCGCGGTTGGCCGAGGGCTCGACCAAGGGCTCGAAATCATCGAACTCGGACTCGTGACCCTTATTGGCACGCAGATGGGAACCGGCACCCTTAGCAGATGCCGGTTGGTTGTTGGCCTTATTGCCTTTGGCGTTTTGTGCAGATCCGCGCGCCAAACTAAACCTCCATGACGACCGGGATGATCATCGGACGAGTGCGCGTACGGCTCCAGATAAAGTTGGAGAGCGAGTCGCGCACGGCCTTGCGAATGGCATCGGAACCGCTGCTCGTAAAGCTGAACTTGCCCTTCTCGATCGTCTTCATAATGGACGCGGAGGCATCCTCGGAGAACTGGTCGTCGATGGCAAACGAGACGCCGCGGCCCGAGAACTCGATGGCCTCGATCTTCTTGTGCTTGAGCGAGACGATGGCGACGGCCGTGACCATACCGTCGTTGGCGAGCTTCTGGCGATCGCGCAGGACGATGGGGTCGGTATCGCCGATACGCAGGCCGTCGACGTAGACGACGCCGGACTCGACGGGCGTACCGCGTTTGACGATACCGCCGCGCATCTCGAGCGTGTCGCCGTTATCGAGGATAAAGATATGATCGTCCTTGATGCCCATCTTGCGGGCCAGCTGGGCATGGGCGCGCAGATGCACGGCCTCGCCGTGAACCGGCATAAAGTACGTGGGCTTGGCCATGGCCATCAGGAGCTTGAGCTCCTCCTGGCTACCGTGACCGGAGACGTGGACGAGAGCGCGGTTCTTATCCCACACGTGGCAGCCGAGCTTGGCCAGGCTGTTGACGACCTGCTGGACGGCCTTCTCGTTGCCGGGAACGGGAGTTGCTGAGAGGATGACGGTATCGCCCTCGTGGATGGAGAGCGTCTTGTGCTCGCCATTGGCCATGCGGGACAGGGCCGACAGCGGCTCGCCCTGCGAACCGGTGCACATGACGACGATCTTGTCGTCGGGCAGGTTATCGATATCGAAGGCATCGATGATATCGGCATCGTCGATGTTGAGGTAGCCCAGCTCGCGCGCGACGCGGGTGTTGGTGAGCATGGAGCGACCGGTCACAACGACCTTACGGCCGCACTTACGGGCGGCATCGCAGATCTGCTGCAGGCGATGAATGTGGCTCGAGAACGACGCGACGAACACGCGACCCGGGGCGTTCTTGATGGCGTGCAGCAGATTGGGACCAACCTCGGCCTCGGACTTGGTAAAGCCAGGAACCGTGGCGTTGGTGGAGTCGGAAAGCAGCAGGTCGATGCCCTGCTTGGCAAAGCGGCTGATAGCGGCATAGTCGGGCGTGACACCATCGATGGGCGTCTGGTCGAGCTTAAAGTCGCCGGTGTGCATAACGGTGCCCTGGTTGGTGCGGATGAACACGCCCAGAGCGCCGGGGATGGAGTGCGTCATCGAGAAGAAGTCGAGCGAGATTCCGCCGAGGTTGACATGGCTGCCGTCCTTGACCTCGCGGAACTTGGGTGCGCGGATGCGGAACTCAGAAAGTTTGCCCTCGATAAAGCCAAGCGTCAGCTTGCTCGAAAAGATGGGCACCTTGTTGTTGAGGTCCTGCAGCAGGTACGGAAGCGAACCGGTGTGGTCCTCGTGGCCGTGGGTGACGACGATACCGCGGAGCTTCTCCTCGTTCTCCAGGACATAGGTGTAGTCAGGAAGCACCAGGTCGATACCGGGCTGGGAGTCATCCGGGAACATGAGACCAGCGTCGACGAGCACCATGTCGTCGCCGCACTCGAAGACCGTCATGTTCTTGCCGATGCCGTCAAGGCCGCCGAGCGGAATGATCTTCAAGGGAGATGATTTTTTAGCTGCCATAGGTTAGTGTGGTTTCCTTTCTTCGAAACGGGTCTGGAACAACCGACGGGGCGCTTCTGGCAAACCGACCGCCGGGAACGTACAAACATGCATCATAGAGTCGATGCAGTAACCATAGCATCATACACAATTGTCCATCAACAGACCACCCATGCATCAAAGCCCCATCTGAACCGGTCTATCCCGCCGGTCTGGTCTCAGCGGGCCCGGCACGGGCTAAGTTTCCTGCTCTACAGTCCTGCGCAAGACGGAAAGCACATTAAGTGCTTTCCTTTGCGTGCGGAACTCGCGATAAACTTAGCCCGTGCCGGGCCCGCTGAGACCAGACCTGCCAAAATGGGACAGGTTTATTTTGGTTGGTTTTATCTGAGGATATGCCGGGTGTGCAGCTATCGACAATTCAGAAAAAAGGAAAGCTGAATTGACCATCTGACAAAATCGAAACCCGCACCAACCAGCCCTTTAATTTGAGAAAGCCATTGTCAATAGGCGTGTTTGTTCGAGCCCGGTTTTAAACCGGGCTTTTTCGTTTCCCGTCGGGAGGGCCCGCGCACGCTGCACGTTTAGTCGACGCTTGCCTGGCAAGCTAATATCCGCGGGCTCTTGCGGGCGCGCTGCCGGCGGTCAGCCCGGTATGTCCGCGCACCCCACCGCATTTCGATTCTCCGTCCGGCGCGCTCGTCCGAAACCAGTCTTGTTCACGGGCGCGGCCCTTGGGCTGCCCAAAAAGGGCTCGTGAACGCGCGCCGGCGATGCGTCGAGGCGCGGGCCCTCCCGGCGGGAGGCTTGTTGTCCGACGGGGTCAGCCGAGGGTCCCCTCCGCCCGGCGCCCGATCTCCCAGACCCAGCGGGCGAGCTCGCGCGCGACGGCGGCGTTTGCCTTGCACGAGCTCTTGCCCGCCGCCGCCAGCGCCTCGCGGCGGCGGCAGAGCCTGGCGGTGCAGTCGTCGGCGCGCGCCCGGATCGCCGCGGGGACGTCCGCGCCGGGCGCCGGGGCCTTCGGGCGGGGCGTGCACGTCAGGTAGTGCCACGCCGACTCCACCAGTGCCGTCCTGGCGAGCCGGTTGCCCGTCTTGGTTATCCCGCCGCGCCGCTCGGTCTCGCCGCTCGAGCGCTCCGACGGGACCAGCCCGCACCAGCTCGCGAAGGCCGGGGCCGTCCGGAACCTCGTGAAGGAGCCCGCCTCGGCTGCGAGCCTGAAGGCCGTCAGGGTGTCGATTCCCTTGATGCAGGAGAGCGCCTCGACGGCCGGGCGCCACCGGTCGGTCCGGGCGAGGGCGAGCACCTTCTTCTCGAGCTGCCGGCGGTCCGACTCCGCGCACCTCGCGGCCGTGACGTAGTACTCGAGCACGTCGCGCTGGGGCCCCTCGAGCCTGATCCCGGATATCCACCTCCAGTGGGCGCGCGTCCAGGATCCCTTCCTCGCCCCGTCGGCGTTGCGCTCGTCCCAGACGTGGCCCAGCCTGATCAGGAACATGTTGAGGCGCTGCCTGGCGCGGCGGTACTCCGCCGTGGCGTCGTCGAGGGCGCGGTCGAGGTCCCGGGCGGCCTCGACGGCCGCATCGGGCAGCGGGACCTCCACGATGTTGTGGGTGGCGAGCATGCGGGCGATGAACTCGGCGTCGCGCCGGTCGTTCTTGCGGCGCGCGTCCGCCGCCGGCCTCTGCATCTTGGAGACGGCTGCCACGGCGCAGTCGAGGCCGAGCGCGCGCAGCTCGCGCGCCATGTGGAAGCCGGTGGGGCCGCTCTCGTAGCAGGCCCTGGGCTCCTCGAACCCGAGGGCCCACTCCGCGATCTCGGCGGCGTCCGTCCCGAAGTCACGGTGCACCACCTCGCCGGTGAAGGGGTTGAACGCCGCGGCGGCGACCGATCGCGCGTGGACGTCCAGGCCGATGGAGGTAACATGGGGCATGGGAAGCCTCCTCCCCGCAGGTGCGGTAAGGGCTACCGCACGGGCCGATACTCAAAGCCCATTGTGGCATCCCGAGCCCGCGGAAAGAAGCTGCGCCGCGGGGGAGGCGACCCAAATGGCTTTCTCATATCGTCTTGCTATTCCCGGCGGGGGCCGCGGGTAAAGTTTATCGCGAGTTCCGCACGAACAGGAGGCCACTTAATGTGGCCTCCGTCGTGAGCAGGACTGTAGAGCAGGAAATTTTATCCGCGGACCCCGCCGGGAATAGCAAAAGGGCGACCCCTTAGGAGTCGCCCTTGTTGAGCTGATTATGTACGGCTGTTACTCGGCGTCGTGGTGACGGCGAGGCTTGCGGCCTCCGTTGTCGCCGGGGCGGCGCGGACGGTCGCCGCGCTCGGAGCGCTCGCGACGCGGACGCTCACGGCG
>CABUUG010000081.1 GCA_902494605.1 uncultured Collinsella sp. | reverse complement strand
GTCGATCAGGTGCTTATGGTTGAACGCCACGGTACTACTCACCTCCCAGCGGCGCAGAACCCACGTGGGAGCCCGGCGCGACGTCGTTGATCTCGACGGCGGTGTGGCCGTCGACTTCCTTCATATATAGATGCACGTTCTCCTCATGCGACGAGGGAACGTTCTTGCCGACAAAGTCCGGCGAGATGGGGAGCTCGCGGTGGCCGCGGTCAACGAGGACTGCCAACTCAATGCGGCTCGGACGGCCCAGGTCCATGACGGCGTCGAGAGCGGCGCGGATGGTACGGCCCGTATACAGGATGTCGTCCACCAGCACGACGCGCTTGCCGTCGACGCTAAAGGGAATGTTGGTGGCGTGGATCGCGGGAGCGAAATTGGTCGCATAGTCATCGCGGTAGAAGCTGATGTCCAGGCTGCCGAGCGGAACTTCGACGCCCTCGATCTCCTTGATCTCCTCGGCGAGCTTCTTTGCCAGAAGGTCGCCGCGCGTGACGATGCCGACCAGAGCGAGGTCTTCACAGCCCTCGTTGCGCTCGAGAATCTCGTGCGCGATGCGGGTCATCGCTCGATTGACGGCGGTCTCGTCCATGATGACCGCCTTGGGGGAAGTCGTGCCCATCGATCTCCTTCCTCACATGTCTTGACTGCTGACACAGTCAAAAAAATAGATGCCCGACCGCTTAAAGCGGACCAGACACCCACAGGAAGGGCTGCTCTTTGGCAGCTATGTAATTCCATGTGGGTATCTCGTACCCCTTTAATGGTCAAGGGATAGTGTAGCCAACCTCGAGCTTAATTGCGAGCATAAATACAGAGCAATCCGTAAACGGAGCCCAAAGCCCAATAAACCTATATATATTTGTGGGACGAGCTTGAAAACGCACGCACGAGCTGGCATAATCCCCTCTGCTGCACGCAAATCGGATCTACGTCCAGGGCCGTGGCGTGGGCACTATCGCCAAAAGAGGAATATCTCTGTGTAGATTGCGCACAGGGAGCGACTTCTGTGCTATAGTTCAGGCTTGTTTGTTAACGCGACATGTTCGTTTGTCGCCCAAGGAGGGTCAGTTATGTCCAAAGTTTGCGAAGTTTGCGGTAAGCACCCCGTTGCCGGTCGCTCCATCAGCCACTCTCACCGCGTCACCAACCGTAAGTTCCGCCCCAACATCCAGCGCGTCTACGTCGTCGTCGATGGTCACCGTCGCAAGATGAACGTTTGCTCCACCTGCCTCAAGTCCGGCAAGGTTGCGCGCTCCTAAATAAGGTCTTACCAACAAGTACCTCGGACTCTCCGGGTCAAAGACCTCGCGTTCATATAGAACTTACCAAAGGCGTCCTCCCCTACGGAGGGCGCCTTTTTGCACTCATTGGGGACAGACGTGACGTACACATGCGGCGCCATGATCAGGTCCTGCCCAGCCTCACGCAGCCTCCCTCCAGCCCACAGTGGCCTTGGTCACGCTTGTAGCGCCAATGCCGGTGATACGGGCAATTTGCTTGACCGTGAGATGTGCCCGCCTGAGCCTCAGCAGACAGGCATCGCGATCGGGGCGTGGCAGGGCCTTGAGCAGCGCAGGATCTATGCTCGGCAGGACTTCGTGCGCAATGGAAAGGGCCTCCTCATCGGGGATCCGCCGGCGTGGAAGAACCTCCACTGACCAAGTGCGCCCGGCAACTTCCTCGAGATGCTCGCAATAGCAACGGGAGCCTCCGACGATATCGAGCATAGGAGCCGCGTCACAGATGTCAAAGGGATCATAGCCCAGCTGATATGCCTTGTAGCTTGACCAGCGGTACGCCTCGAGCGAGTCGAGCGCACCTTTCACGGGATTGAGATGGATATAATCGAGCAGCTGTACCGCCTGCGTGTCCGACTCGACCGCGACCCGTGAATAGCGATTGTCAAACAGATGGCCTGTTCTCCCCGTTTTCCCATTGAAATACTTGGCATACGCCGTCAGCGCACACTGCATTGCCTTTGAAAGATTGTCAAATGGGTCATCAACCATCAAATGGAAGTGATTGTCCATAAGGCACCAAGCCAACACCGCCACTTTATGGTGCGCGAACCTGTCCGAGATGTCCGATAAGAAACGATATCGGTCAGAGTCATCTTCAAAAATAATCTGTTTAGAGTTACCACGGTCAAAGACGTGGTAATAACCGGTGAGCGAAACGGCGCGGGCACATCGAGGCATAATCTCTCCTTTCAAAAACTGAACAGGCAACACCTAAAAGGAGAGAAGGAACGCGAAATGCTGAGCCTGTGACCTATTTATATCCAATGAGCGGCAAAAACAGGCCCAGAACGGCAAAATGGCAAATCGATGTCTGTCCCAAATGAGTGAAAGCACTCATGTAAGTCTGTCCCCAATGAGCGGGGCGATGCAGCAGGCAGATAGTTTTAGTTAAAACGCTTCAGTTTATTGAAGCGTTTTAGTTTGTCTTTTACGGGAATCTGACCGTTCACCGAATTATTTCTTGCTATCATGCAAGGCGTAGGGTAAATCTCCGATCGCAAGGAGACACAAATGGTGAAAAAGTCACCGGAAAACACTACTCCCGCAATTGTGGACAACGTAGAGGCGCTTGAGGCTAAGCTCGCTCAGATGCGAGAGGCCCAGGCGCTTTTTGCTACGTACACGCAGGAGCAGGTCGACAAGATCTTCTATGAGGCCGCCATGGCCGCCAACAAGGCTCGTATCCCGTTGGCGAAGATGGCCATCGAGGAGACCGGCCGCGGCGTTCTTGAGGACAAGGTCATCAAGAACCACTACGCCGCAGAGTACATCTACAACGCTTACAAGAACACCAAGACCTGTGGTGTCCTGGAGCGCGACGAGGCTTACGGCATCACCAAGATCGCCGAGCCCATCGGCATCGTGGGCGCCGTCATCCCGACGACCAACCCCACCTCCACCGCGATCTTCAAGACGCTGATCTGCCTGAAGACCCGCAACGCCATCATCATCTCCCCGCACCCGGCTGCCGCCAAGTGCACCATCGCCGCCGCCAAGCTCGTGCTTGACGCCGCCGTCAAGGCCGGCGCCCCCGAGGGCATCATCGGCTGGGTCGATGTCCCCTCCATCGAGCTGACCAACATGGTCATGCGCGACGTCGACATCATCCTCGCCACCGGTGGCCCGGGCATGGTCAAGGCCGCCTACTCCTCGGGCAAGCCCGCCCTGGGCGTTGGCGCCGGTAACACCCCGGTCGTCATCGACGACACCGCCGACGTGCTGCTCGCCGTCAACTCCATCATCCACTCCAAGACCTTCGACAACGGCATGATCTGCGCTTCCGAGCAGTCCGTAACTGTCATCGACAGCATCTATGACCAGGTTAAGGCCGAGTTCCAGAAGCGCGGCTGCTACTTCGTCAAGCAGGGTGCCGAGATGGAGGCCCTGCGTGCCGCCATGTTCAAGAACGGCGCTCTCGATCACCGCATCCCCGGCATGGCCGCTGCCAAGATCGCCGAGCTCGCCGGCATCGAGGTTCCCGCCAAGACCAAGATCCTGATCGCCGAGGTCACCTCCACCGACCCCGCCAAGGAGGAGTTCTCCCACGAGAAGCTCTCCCCGGTCCTGGCCATGTACCACGCCAAGGACTTCCAGGAGGCCGTCGACAAGGCCGAGCACCTCGTGCTCGCCGGTGGCCCGGGCCACACCGCCTCTCTGTACGTGCACCCTGCCCAGGCCGAGAAGATCAGCCTGTTCGAGCACGTCATGAAGGCCTGCCGTATCGTCATCAACACCCCGTCCTCGCACGGCGGCATCGGTGACCTGTACAACTTTGGCATGAAGCCGTCTCTGACCCTGGGCTGCGGCTCCTGGGGCGGCAACTCCGTCTCCGAGAACGTTGGGGTGAAGCACTTGATCAACGTTAAGACTGTGGCCGAGCGCCGTGAGAACATGCTGTGGTTCCGCGCTCCCGAGAAGGTCTACTTCAAAAAGGGTTCCACGCCCGTCGCCCTCGACGAGCTGGGCAACGTCATGGGCAAGAAGCGCGCCTTCATCGTCACCGACCAGTTCCTCTTCAAGAATGGCAACACCCGCGCCATCGAGGCCAAGCTCGACGAGATGGGCATCGCCCACGACTGCTTCTACGACGTCGAGCCCGATCCGTCGCTGCAGTGCGCACGTCGCGGCGCCAAGCAGATGGCTCTCTTTGAGCCGGACGTCATCATCGCCGTCGGCGGTGGCTCCGCTATGGACGCCGGCAAGATCATGTGGATGATGTACGAGCACCCCGAGTGCAAGTTTGAGGACATGGCCATGGACTTCATGGACATCCGCAAGCGTATCTTCACCTTCCCCGAGATGGGTAAGAAGGCCTACTTCGTCGCCGTCCCGACCTCCTCGGGTACCGGCTCCGAGTGCACGCCGTTCGCCATCATCACCGACAAGGAGACCGGCATCAAGTGGCCGCTCGCCGACTACGCGCTGCTCCCCAACATGGCTATCGTCGACGCCGATAACTGCATGACCGCCCCGCGCGGCCTGACCGCTGCCTCCGGCATCGACGTCATGACCCACGCCATCGAGTCCTACGTCTCCATCATGGCTTCTGACTACACCAAGGGCCTCTCCGAGCGCGCTGCCAAGCTCGTCTTCGAGAACCTGCCCTCCAGCTTCACGAACGGCGCCAAGGACCCGCACGCCCGCGAGGAGATGCACAACGCCTCCTGCATGGCCGGTATGGCCTTCGCCAACGCCTTCCTGGGCCTCAACCACTCCATGGCCCACAAGCTCGGCGCTTTCCATCACCTGCCCCACGGCCTCGCAAACGCTGTCATCCTGACCCGCGTCATGCGCTACAACGCCGCCGAGGCTCCCGTCAAGATGGGTACCTTCTCCCAGTATCCTTACCCCAACGCGCTGCACAACTACGCCGAGATGGCCAAGTACTGCGGCATCGAGGGCAAGGACGACAAGGAGGTCTTCGAGAACTTCATCACGAAGCTCGAGGAGCTCAAGGACTTCATCGGCGTCAAGAAGACCATCGCCGACTACGGTGTTGACGAGCAGTACTTCCTCGACACCCTCGACGAAATGACCGAGCAGGCATTCAACGACCAGTGCACCGGCGCCAACCCGCGCTACCCGCTCATGAGCGAGATCAAGGAGCTCTACCTGGACGCCTACTACGGCCGCGAGCCCCAGGATTACGCCGTCTGCTAGTTTTAGCACGGTTTTTAACGGCGGGGGTGCACGGGTGTTTCACACACCCCCGCCGTCACTTCTATCGCATCGTTGAAAGGATGCAACCATGCTGCTACCCGATTCCAAGACCGAGCTCGTCCGCCGTGGCAACAAGGTCGTTTACGACCTGGGCGACAAGATTGTCAAGGTCTTTAACGAGACCAAGCCTGTCTCCGACGTGTTCAACGAGGCTTTGAATCTTGCCCGCATCAATGAGTGCGGCATCCGCAGCCCCAAGGCGCTCGAGGTTTCCCAGCTCGAGAACGCCAACGGCTGGGCGCTCGTGACCGAGAAGGTTCCGGGCACCACCCTCGCCGAGAAGATGACTGCCGAGCCCCAGCGCTTTGGTGAGTACCTCGAGATGTTCGTCGACCTCCAGATCGAGATCCACGGCTACACCTCCCCGCTGCTCAACCGTCAGCGCGACAAGTACGCCCGCATGATCGACAGCCTTGATCAGCTCAATGCCACCACGCGCTACAACCTTCAGGAGCGTCTGGACGGCATGACCAAGGAGTTCAAGGTCTGCCACGGCGACTTCAACCCCTCCAACGTCATCGTCGGCGACGACGGCCAGCTCTATGTGTGCGACTGGGCACACGCCACCCAGGGCTCCCCTGCTGCCGACGTTGCCACCACCTACCTGCTCTTTGCCCTCAGCAGCAAGGATCAGGCTGAGGCCTACCTGGAGCTCTACTGCGACCGCGCCGACATGCCCATGCAGGTCGTGCGTCAGTGGACGAGCATCGTCGCCGCTTCCGAGCTCGCTCGTAAGCGCAACGTGAACGATGAGTTCCTGAAGAACTGGATCGACGTCGTCGATTATCAGTAATATCTGAGCGATTTATTTCGCATCGGAGGCACAAGGAAAACCCCGCAGCTCGCATGGGCTGTGGGGTTTTCCTTTTAGATATCGAGGATGCCACAAGATAAAAGGACGGCCCCGCATCTCCCCGATCTGGAGAAATGCGGGGCCGTCCCGTATATCGAACTACAAGCGAAATCGTCGATTAACGGCGTGCTGCCTTCACAAGCTCGGCGACCTTGGCGACGACCTCGTCGATCGCCACATCCTCGCGCTCACCCGTGGCACGGTCCTTGAACTCAACGGTGCCATTCTTAAGGCCACGCTTACCCAGAACGACCTGATACGGGAAGCCCATAAGGTCGTTGTCGGCAAACTTAAAGCCGGGACGCTCGTCGCGGTCGTCGACGACAATCTCGATACCCTCGGCGCACAGGCCATCAACGATCTGCTCGCAGACGGTAGCGCACTCCTCCTTCTTGGGATCGAGCGGAATCACCGCGACCTCGTACGGGGCAACGGAGACCGGCCAGACGATACCGTGCTCGTCGTTGTGCTGCTCCACGACGGCAGCGAGCGAGCGGGACACACCAACGCCGTAGCAGCCCATGATGAGCGGCTTCTCCTTGCCGTCCTCGTCCATAAAGGTGGCACCCATGACCTCGGAATACTTGGTGCCCAGCTGGAAGACCTGAGAGACCTCGATGCCGCGGGCAGCGGAGAGCGGCTTGCCGCAGTGCGGGCAGGGGTCGCCGGCGACAACGGTGACCAGATCGGCCCACTCATCGACGGTAAAGTCGCGCTCGGGGCAGGCACCGGTAAAGTGATAATCGACCTCGTTGGCACCGCAGGCCCACTGCTTGGAATCGCGCAGGCTCTCGTCGCACACCAGACGAATACCATCGGGCAGGTTAACCGGTCCGATAAAGCCCTTGTGCAGACCGTTCGCCTGAAGCTCCTCGTCGGTCATCATGCGATAGCCCTTGCCAAAGACGTGCTCGGCCTTGCAATCGTTGAGCTCGTGATCGCCCGGAACAATGGCCACGACCGGCTTACCCTCGGCGTCGATGAGTGCCAGCGACTTGCGCGTGCCGTTCTCGGGGAACCCAAAGAACTTAGCAACAGCCTCAATGGTGCCCATACCCGGAGTCTCAACCTTGGTGAGCGTACCGTCACCAGGACCCTCGGTCACGACGACCTTGGTGCTTGCCGCCTCGTCATCGGCAGCAAAGCCGCAATCGTCGCAGTAGACGAGCGAAGCCTCGCCGGCGTCGGCCAAAGCCATGTACTCGACGGAGGTATCGCCACCGATCTCACCGGAGTCGGCAACAACGGGCAGGGCCTTGATATAGCAGCGCTCGCAGATGTTAGCGTAGGCCTGCTTCATCTTGTCATACTCCTCCTGCAGGCTCTCCTGCGTGGCGGAGAAGCTGTAGGCGTCCTTCATGATGAACTCGCGACCGCGCATCAGGCCAAAGCGGGGGCGGAACTCGTCGCGGAACTTATCCTGGATGTGGTAGAGGTTAACGGGTAGCTGCTTGTAGGAGCGCAGCTCATTGCGCACCAGGGCCGTGACGGTCTCCTCGTGCGTGGGGCCCAGGACGAACTCGCGACCGTGACGGTCGTCAAAGCGCACAAGCTCCTTGCCATAGGCGTCGATGCGGCCGGACTCACGCCACAACTCGGCATCGACCATGATAGGCATCATAAGCTCCTGGGCGCCGGCGGCGTCCATCTCGTCGCGCACGATGTTCTCGATCTTGCGAATCGAGCGCCAAGCAAGCGGCAGGTAGGATTATAGACCGGCGGCCTCCTTGCGGATCATGCCGGCACGGAGCAGCAGACGGTGGCTGGCGAGCTCAGCGTCCGCCGGATCCTCTTTAAGCGTCGGCGCATAAAGCTTAGACATATACATTGCTCGGGTCATTTATTTCTCCTCAATTAGCTTGTCGACCTCGGCCATAAGCGCGTCGACAATTTGGTCCTCAGCTACTTTACCAATGATCTGGCCATGCGAAAAGAGCAAGGCCTGACCACGTCCGCAAGCAACGCCCAGGTCGGCATCAGAAGCCTCACCGGGGCCATTAACGGCACATCCCATAACGGCTATCGAAAGCGGCGCGGCATAGTTCTTAAGCCGCTCGGTTACTTCCTCGGCGATGGGAATCAGGTTAACCTGGCAGCGGGCGCACGTGGGGCACGAGACAATCTCGGGACCACGGCGACGCAGGCCCAGCGACTGCAAAATTCCCCAGGCAACCGGCGGCTCCTCAACCGGATCGGCTGTGAGCGACACACGCATGGTGTCGCCAAT
>CABUUG010000080.1 GCA_902494605.1 uncultured Collinsella sp. | reverse complement strand
GGTATAGATAGCCTTCTGCATTACTCAGCCTCCTTTGCAGCGGCGGGCGCGGCGGGCTTCCCGGCAGGCGCGTCACCGGCACCATCAGCCCCGGCTCCAGCAGCCACAAACCCGTCCTCGCCCAGCTCAACGCCACCGTCCCAGGTAGCGGCACCGCCCACGGTGAGCGGGTCGCCGCCGGCACGCATCACGACCTCCTTCTGGTCCAGGATGCCGCACGCCTCCACAATGGCGTCGATCACCGTCTCGGGGCGAATGGCGCACCCGGGCGCGTACACGTCCACGGGAATCGCGCGGTCCACGCCGCCGATCACGTTGTACGCATCGCGGAACACGCCGCCCGAACACGCGCAGATACCGCAGGCCACCACGCACTTGGGCTCGAGCATCTGGTTGTAGATCTGGCGCACGACGGGCAGGTTCTGGGCATTGACCGACCCCGTCACCAAAAAGATGTCCGCATGCTTGGGGTTGCCGGTGTTGACCACGCCAAAGCGCTCCGCATCGAACAGCGGCGTGAGCGAGGCCAGCACCTCGATATCGCATCCGTTGCAGCTCGAGCCGTCGTAATGAATAACCCACGGCGAGCGCGACATTTTATGATCCATGGATGCCGCCTCCTAAATAAACACGTCGACGAGGATGGGCATAAGGTTGAGCAGACCAAACACCAGCGCCACGCCCCATCCGAGCTTAAAGCAGCTGCGCCAGGTGCTGCGGGCGAAGGTGTTGTCGATCAGCACCTCGACAAAATACGTCGCGGCCATAACGACCAGGGCTACGACCCAGCTCACCGGGTTGTCCCAAACAAAGAACATGCCCACCCACATCAAAAACAGCACGGTCTCGCACCAGTGCATAAGGGTCATCTTGGCCAGCGTGCCGCCGCTCATCTCGGTGGCGACGCCCTGGACAATCTCCTGATGCGCGTGATGCGAGTACGAAAGGTCAAACGGCGACTTGCGCAGCTTGATGGTAAGCACCGCGAGCAGCGCGAGGAAGATGGGCGCGCTGTACACGATGATGGGGGCCGACTGCCCCGTCACGGCGATAGAGTCGAAGCTATCGGTGGCAAGGTACAGGCCCACACTCATCAGCAGAACGGCGGGCTCGTAACTCATAACCTGCAGCAACTCACGATCGGCACCGACCTGGGCAAACGGGCTTTGCGTCGAGGCGGACGCCAACACCACAAAGATCGCGGCGAGCGTCACCATAAAGGCGCACAGCAGCGTGTTGGAGCCCGACACAAAGATGCCGCCGCCCACGACGGTAAAGATGAGCGCACACGCCATGTAGGTATCGTCCATGGTGTTTACGCTGGCGGGAGCTTTGCGCAGCAGCTTGGCAACGTCGTAGAAAGGCTGGAGCAGGCGCGGACCCACGCGGCCCTGCATGCGAGCCGAAAGCTTACGGTCAAGGCCGTCGATCAGGCCGCCCACAAGCGGCGCCAGCAGGGCAAACGCCACGGTGCCAATAAATATGCCCACGACGCCCGAGCCTTCGAAATACTTACCGCGCAGCACCGAGGGCGCGCTCATGGCAAGTCGCTCGGGCCCAATCCACGCGCAACACAGCAGCGCAAACAAGATAATGCTGCAGCACACGACGCTACCCACGGGGCCAATACGCTTCTCGCCAAGGGCGTCCTCCGAGTACCAATTGCGCTTTTCGGCCTTCACCTCGTGTCCCATCGAGCCGCGGAAATGGCGGTAATTGTCGGTTCCCACGCCTGAAAGATATACGTTTACGTGCGGTTTGTTGCTCACGCGGAATGAAGTCAGCAGCACCACGGCGATAAACGCCACGATAACCACCATCAGATACATGGCGTCCTTGCCAATAACGTACGGCACGCGGCCAAACACCATGGCCAAGTAAGGCGACACCAGACCGCTCGAGATAACCGGGAACGCCACGCAGCACAGAATCAGCAGCGCGGCGATGGTGTTGAGCGCCATCCATTCGGTCTTATGGACATTGACCTCAACGTTTTGAGCCGTGGGGTCGACGCCCGAAAGCTTGGCAAGCCACTTGCCCCAGAAGAAGAACGTCGCGGCCGAGCCAAAGGCCAGCACCATGATCATGAGCACGTTGCCAGTCTGCGCGAACGCCACCAGGGCGCCCCACTTGGACACGAGCATGCCAAACGGCGCCACAAACATGCCCATGATGCCAAGCATCATCAGACGCGTCAGGTGCGGCATGCGGCTGAACATACCGTCCATGTCCTCGATATTGCGGCTGCCGATATGATGCTCGGCCGTGCCCACGCACAGGAACAGCAATGACTTGGCCACCGTGTGGAACAGGATCAGGAAGATGGCCGCCCATACGGCCTCGGGCGCGCCGACACCCAAGCAGGCACTGATGAGGCCCAAGTTGGAAATGGTGGAGTACGCGAGCACGCGCTTGGCGTTGCTCTGCGAGATGGCCATGAGGGCGGCGAGCAAAAACGTGATGGCACCCACACTCGTGACCATAAAGCCGGTCACGGGATAGATGGCATAGAGCGGGCTCAGCTTGACCATCAAAAACACGCCGGCTTTGACCATGGTTGACGAGTGCAGCAGGGCGCTCGTGGGCGTGGGGGCAACCATGGCGCCGAGCAGCCAAGTGTGGAACGGCATCTGTGCGGCCTTGGTAAGGGCAGCGAGCGACAACAGGATGACCGGCATCACCAGCAGCGCGGACTGCGCGGTTCCGGCGCCGGAAAGCTCGATCATGCCCGAGATGGTCAGCGGCATGCCGTTAACGTGCAGGTACATGAGTCCGGCCAAAAACGCGATGCCGCCCAGCATGTTGAGGATGATCTGGGTGAAGGCGTTCTTGATGGCCTCGGGCGTGCGCGTGTAGCCAATCATGAGGAACGAGCACACGGTTGTGATTTCCCAGCCGCAGAACAGCCACTCAAGGTTGTCGCTCGTCACGATGACGAACATGGCCGAAAGGAACAGGAACATAAGCGCCAGGAACTGCGGGCGACGGTCGGGCGCGGTCTGCCCGCGCAACGCGGCCTCGTGCTCGTCATGGGCCTGGAAGTCCTTCATGTAGCCCAGGGCATACACGCAGATTAGGCTGCCGACGATGCCGACGGCGAGGACCATGATCACGCTCATGTAGTCTAGGTAGAGCGGCGTCGCCGTGACGGCTTCGGCTGCGGGCAGCGTCATGGCCGCAAAGGCAACGGAGCCCACCAGCTGGACTATGCCGAGCACCGTGGTGAGCGCGTTCCTATATTCGCACGCGTTGTACAGGATGACGGCGCACAGGATGACGTCGATGACGGAGCTGATGATCGAGAGCACATGCGAGGTGCCGGGGGCAACCTTAAAGCTCTGCGGACCCATACCAAAAAACATGACGGCGACTACAACTGTCACCGCCATAATAATGCCGGAACCTATAAGCCCCACCGCATCGCGGGCGCGGTCGCCGCGCGCGAACAGCATGCCCAGCGCCGGTACCAGCGGAAACAGGGTAAGGAAATACAGTAGCGTCATACCATCACTCCCCCATGCAAAAACGCTGCAATTGTTTAACGTTATAGTTCAATTGAGGAGTAGCGACGGCAGGTTTTCGGTCAACTGGGGAGTTTTAGGCGTACGGGGTAAGGGCACGTCCGCTTTGGAGCAGAGAGGCGGCAAGAAAAATGCGCCCCTGTGGGCGCACCATCCCGTTTGCTATTCCGCCTTTTTAACGCGCGGCTTGCGACCGCGCGGCTTATCGACCAGTGCGGACTCACCGCTCTCGCGGTACTGACGGCACCAAGCCTTGACCGAAGACTCGCTGGGAATCTTGTGCTTGATCATGGCCTCGCGAACCGTCAAGCCGTTTTCCAGACGGTCCTTAACCACAGCGAGCTTTACGTCGTACGAATAGGTGTGATGATGCGAACCGGCATTGAGAACGGCGTCGGCACCGCCCACGGCATACGCGCGGGCCCACTGACGAGCCGTGGCCTGGGGAATGCCAAGCTCCGCAGCGAGGGCGCGATGACCGACCCCCTCTTGGAGGATCTCGACGGCGCGCTGCCTAACCTCGGGCGCATGCGTGCGAGTCCTAGTTGCTTCCGACATACCTGCCACTTCTTAGCCTTAACCGTTAATCTGCTTTCTTACGTGCAAGTTAGATAGTAGCATTTTACTGTTTGCTCAAAGCAGTTAATTAAAATAGACGCGGCATTATCTGGGCATTTGGCACCAAATTACGACATATCTTTATCGATTATTTACGCTGGTAGCTGACTCACAGCTAATCGTCATTCGCTTGTCAACAAAATTGGCATCTCTTTATGTCCTTTGGTATAGAGGATATAGTTATTAACCCCTCCCCCAATAATTTTGAGTGATCTGCAAGGTAGTAGACGCCCTCACTCCTCATGATTACCGCTCATTGCCATCCACCGGAGCAAAACAAAAAGGGCGGGACCTGCTGCGCTTGCAGGCCCCGCACCGGTTGACACCCGACGGGACACAGCCGGGCGAGACGAATCCGTGCTACCGCCCCGCCTGGCCGCGATGCTCAACTACAGCTCGTTGGCCGCGTGATACGCCGTGCGGATGGCGCTCGCAATGTCGGCGGTGCGCTCGCCCGAGCAGTCGCCCGCGCAGGTCACGGGCACCGTCACGCCGTCCAGGTCAAACGCGTTGGCCTTGGAGCCCACGGCCATCACCACATAATCGCAGGCGATCTTTACCGGCTCCTCGGCGCCGTCCTCGGTGGTGCGAATTGCCTCCACGCCCTCGTCGGTAATGGCGGTCAGGCGGGTCTTCACGTGCTGCTCCACGTTGTGCTCGGCAAAGTCGCTCATAATCAGCGGCAGAATGGTCTCGGACTCGCCCGCGGCAATCTTGTCGAGCATCTCCACAATCGCCACCTCGCAGCCGTGCTGCAGCAGGTACTCGGCAGTCTCGGTGCCCACCAGGCCGCCGCCAATGACGGCGACGCGCCCGCTGAGCTCCACCTTGCCGGCCAGCACGTCCCAGCTCGAGACGACCTTGTCCGAATCGGCACCCGGAACGGGGATGACCACGTCGTGTGCGCCCACAGCCACAATCGCGGCATCGGCGGCGTTGAGGTCCTCAGCGGTAGCGGCATGATTGAGCTCAACCTTCACGCCCAGGCCAGGCAGAATCTTCTCGTAGTACTCGACCGAGCGCATGATCTCGTCCTTGCGCGGAGGCGCGGCCGCCAGCACAATCTGGCCTCCCAAGTGATCGCTCGCCTCGTAAACGGTCACATCGTAGCCGCGCTTGGCCGCCACGCGCGCGGCCTCCAAGCCAGCAATACCGCCGCCCACCACGGCGATCTTCTTGTCGCCCTCGCCCGGCTTGATGGCGATGGTCGCCTCGTCGCCGTTCTCGGCGTTGAGCACGCACGAGATGTACTTGCGGTTTTGAATCGCATCGACGCAGCCCTTGTTGCAGTTGAGGCACTCGCGGATGGGCTCGCCGGTGGCAGCCTTGAGCGCAATGTCGGGGTCGCACATGAGCGAGCGGCCGTAGGCGATGATGTCGGCCGCGCCGTCTTCTAGAATCTTCTCGCCGGCCTCGACCGAGACAACACGGCCGACGGTTGCCACCGGCACGGAGACCAGGGCCTTGACGCGCTCGGCCACGGGCAGCGTCCAGTTGTAGGGCATGGCGCCCATCGGCGGAATGGTGTCGCCCATGTTGCCGGTATGGTTGGCCTGCGCGACCTGGATCATGTCGATGCCCGCACCCTCGAGCAGCTTGGCAAACTCGCAGGCCTCGTCGGGCTGCAGGCCGCCCTTGCCGCGCGGCGTGCCATCGGGGTTCTCCATGATCACGGGGAGCTTGTACTCCACCATCAGGTGCGGCGCGGCCTCCTTAATGGCGGCGACGACCTCCAACGCGTAGCGGACGCGGTTCTCGAACGAGCCGCCGTACTCGTCGGTGCGCCTGTTAAGGATTGCCGAGCACAGCGAGCCCACCAGACGGTCGCCGTGGACCTCGATGGCGTCGATGCCGGCCTGCTGCGCACGGGCGGCCGAGGCAGCTATGGCCTCCTTGATCTGGGTGAGCTGCTCCACGCTGGCCTCGTTCACAAAGTGCTGCATGTCGTGGTGCAGCTTGGCGTAGGCCTGGTTGCGGATCTCGTTGGACTCGGCCATCTTGGCGGCAAAGGTCTCCTCGTCGCCGGCGGCCTTGGCCTCCTGCGCGGCCTTGGCGGCGGCCATGGAACCCATGACCATGCGGCCGACACCGGGCACGTCGTACTCGGGGTGGAACAGCTGCAGCGCGACCTTGGCGCCGTGCTTGTGGACGGCATCGGCCAGCGCCTTAAACGTGGGGATCTGGGCGTCGGTTGCCAGCTTGGGCGTGGGGCTTGCGGTCATGACGGGAGCAACGTCGCCGATGACGATGTAGCTCACGCCGCCACGGGCCAGGCGCTCGTAAAAAGCCAGGCTGCGCTCGCCAATGGAGCCGTCGCGCTCCTCGTAGCCGGTGGTGAGCGGCGGGAACATAATGCGGTTTTTGAGCTCAAGGGGGCCAACCGTAATGGGCTGGAGCAGCTTGGATGCAGGTGCGGTCATGAACATTCCTCTCTTGTAGGCGCGACGGCGATGATGCCGCGTAGTTGTCTAGAGGATATGGCATGGGGGCACAGCGGCACAACGGAAATCGGCGAATATCAGGTGGCAGCAGGTGGATGGGGCGTGGCGGCCCGTCGGTTTGTCTCAATCTGTAACAGTTACTCGGCAAAACCAGGTCTTACTGTTACAGATCGAGACATTCCTCTCACCTCATCCTCAACAATCTAGATCTGTAACATCTAGACCCATTTTTGACCCCTACCTGTTACAGATCGAGACAAACCATACCCGCCTGCTAGAAAATCTCAATCTACAACAACTCGGCAAAACCCGTCCCTCGTGTTACAGATTTAGACAAACACGACCCAACCCACCGGTATATCTCGATCCGTAACACCTAGCCGCCCAAATCGGGTCTAGATGTTACAGATTGAGATTTTGTTTGAGAGGCCGAGAATTGGACCGAAAACACGGTCCCGGAATAACAAAAAAGCTCGCCGGCTAGGCCGACGAGCTGTAAGTTCTTGGTCGCGGGGGCAGGATTTGAACCTACGACCTCCGGGTTATGAGCCCGGCGAGCTACCAGACTGCTCCACCCCGCAATGTCTGGGCGCCTCATGTGCGCAAGAAAGAATATTACGTGGGAGTTCGGTAAACGGCAAGGAAAATCTCGTAGAGCATAATTCCTTCATATTTAAACCCCTCAGTCCATATCACCGCAAACGAATCGCAGCCGAGCGCCGTCGGCGGCGCGTATACAATGGTGCGCGTCCTTTTACGCCGACACCGGGAGTAGACATGCTGCTCGCTATCGATATGGGAAACACGCAGACGGCCATGGGCCTGTTTGACGGAGACGAACTGGTGCAGTCGTGGCGTATGCCCACCGACCGCTCCTATACCGCCGACGAGATCCATGTGCGCCTGATGGGTTTCTTTAAGATGTACGGCCTTTCGCTCGATGCGGTCGACGCGATCGCCTTTGCGGGCGTGGTGCCGCAGCTCTCGCGCGAGTGGCACGCCGTGGCCGACCGCATTGCCGCGGACGCCATCGTCATTGGGCCGCAGACGGCGGCCGTGACCAAGCTGCGGGCGGCGCGCCCCCAGGCCGTTGGTGCCGACCGCATCGCCAACGCCGTCGCCGCCGAGACCTTCTACGGCGCCCCGGCGATCGTGGTGGACTTTGGCACCGCAACCAATATCGACGTCATCGATGAGGACGGTTATTACATTGGCGGAGCGATCGCGCCGGGCATCCGCATCTCCATGGACGCGCTTGCCGCCCGTGCCGCCAAGCTCGCCAGCGTTCCGCTCGAGGCGCCGGAGCACGCCATCGGCCGCGATACCGAGGAGTGCATCAAGGTCGGCGCCGTGATGGGCGCCGCCGCCATGGCCGAGGGCCTGGTCGCGCGCATGAAGCGCGAGCTGGGCCGCGAGGATGCCACCGTTATCGCCACGGGCGGTCTCGCCGGCATCGTCGCCGATTCGACCGATGCCTTCGACGTGGTCGATGGACAGCTCACCATCAAGGGTATCTGCGAAATCTACCGCCGCATGCAGGAGCTGGGGTAAGACGGGGCTTAAGTCGAGCACGCCCGATGTCACAGCCCCGCAAACGTTCGCCAAGCCTATTCCTCAAAATCGAAATTTTTTCGATTTTGAGGAATAGGACCGAGATGCCGCCCCACAGTCACACAGAAGCCCTCCCCGGTGTGAACTGCGCCCCAAATCTTGGACGCCCTAAATAGCGACTAGGCCGCAAGGGCCTGATTCCGGAACTCCTCCGGGGTCAGGCCCTTCAATCTTACCTGCCTCCGGCTCGTGT
>CABUUG010000079.1 GCA_902494605.1 uncultured Collinsella sp. | reverse complement strand
GGCGAGCTGGTGCCTGTCAATTGTTGACGTGTGAACATTTGCTTGCATTTGCGTAAAGATTGCATCGCCCGCCCGGGTTCGACATAGAGTCGGCCCGGGCATCTTTATAATGCTGGCTTATAGACCCATTTGATTCCGACCGAACAAGGGAGCGAACATGGATCGTAGTAAGGTACCTGCCGTCCTGTCCATCGCGGGATCCGATTCCAGCGGCGGCGCCGGCATTCAGGCCGACATCAAGACCATCACGGCGCACCGCCTGTATGCCGAGACGGCCATCACCGCCATCACAGCGCAAAACGCACTGGGCGTCGCCGCCGTGCAGAATATCTCGCCAGATATCGTAGCCGCGCAAATTGACGCCGTTTTTGACGATATCCGCCCCAGCGCCGTCAAGATCGGCATGGTTTCTTCTGTCGAGATTATCGAAGTCATCGCCGACCGCTTGAGCGCCTGGAACGCAACGAACGTGGTCGTCGACCCCGTCATGGTCGCCACCTCGGGCGCGCGGCTGATTGCCGAAGATGCCGCCGAGGCGCTCACCCGCCGCCTGTTCCCGCTGGCGACGGTTATCACGCCCAATATTCCCGAGGCCATGGCCCTGCTCGACTACGAGGTTGACTCCGAGCGCACGCAGCAAAATGCTGCCATGCTCCTCACCCGCCGCTTTGGTTGCGCATCCCTCGTTAAGGGTGGGCATCTTGTCAACGAGGCCAACGATGTACTGGCCGAACCCGCGCCGCTCGATGACGAGGGCAACCATCTGGGAGATCCACTCACCACGTGGTTCCGCCACAAGCGCATCGAGACCGAAAACACACACGGCACCGGCTGCACACTCTCGTCCGCCATCGCCTGCGCGCTGGCCCGGGGCATGGATCTTGCCGACGCCGTCAACGCCGGCAAGGCCTACCTGACAGGCGCTCTGGCCGCCGGCCTGGACATGGGCAAAGGCTCTGGCCCCGTCAACCACATGTGGCAATATTAAGATTCGCAGCCCAAGCCACCGCAAAGGCGCCCGTCCCCTTTGCGGTGGCTTGGGGTCGCGCTACTCACCGAGCATCTCTTGGAGCTTGGCTGCCACGGCATGGCCCAGGCTCTCGTGGCTTTCGGGCATCATGTGCAGATAATCGATATCGCCCGGCTCGGCAAAATCAGCGGCATTCAAAAAGTCGCAGCCAAACTGTTTAGCAGCATACGCATAGTATTCGGCAAAATGCTCCGAGGCCTCGACGGAGCGCTCGTCAAAGTCGGTCATGTACACATCGGCGATCTGCGGTTTAATCTTGATAGGCGCCATCAGCAGAATACGCGGGCAGGGCGCGGCTTCGGTCCAGGGAAACGCGCGGACGGTGCGAATCAGCGCCATGGCACCGTCAGCGATATCGGCAGCCCCCACGCTAAAGACCGTCTTGCAGTCGTTGGTGCCCAGCATAATCACGATCGCATCCAGCGGCTTATGAGCCTCGAGCAGCATCGGCAACGCGCGGATGCCGTTGAGATTAGTGTCCAGATGGCACATGTCGTCGCGTACCGTCGTGCGGCCGTTGAGGCCTTCTTCAATTACATGCCAGCCCTCGCCCAGGTCGCGCTGGGCCACGCCGCACCAGCGCACATCGTGCGCATAGCGTACCGCGGTGCCGTCGCGCATGCCCGCCGGATCATAGCCGTAGGTATTGCTGTCGCCAAAGCACAGAACGTTTTTCATCGTAAGCCCTTCCTCTAGTAAAAAGAAAAAGTCGGCGGGAGCAGTCTCTCCCGCCGGATCGACCTATCTGTCAGCACATACCGATTACAGGTACTTGCGCCAATCGTCATCGTCTTCATCGTCCTCGGCGGCAGCCTGGGCCTGCTCGGCGGCGCGGGCAGCCGCAGCGCGAGCGGCAACCTGGGCATAGGACTCCTCGTTGCGCTCGGGGAAGTTTGCCAGCACGTGCTCGAACTTGGCAAAATCTTCGTCCCAGCGCGTAGAGGGCACGGCAAAAAAGACCTGCTTGACCTTAAAGTCGCCCGATGCGAGCTCCTTGCGGAAGAGCTCGGCCACGGCCTCGGCGTCAAAGCCGTTGTTGTCGCAGCCCCAAGCGCCCAGCACGAGCTTCTCGCGACCCAGCTCGTCGCAGATGGCAAGCACAAAGCGGATGCGATCGCGCAGGGCGTCCAGCAGGGCATCGTCACCCACGCGATACTCCTGGCGAGCGCGCTTGGCGTTGGGCGCGGCGGCCACGATCACGTCGGCATACGCATGCACGTGGTTGCGGTCGAAGCGCACCGCAGGCACCACCAGCGCACGGTTGCGGTAAAGCTCGCAGTTGATGTTGCGGCGACGGTTCTCGCCGTACCATTTGCGCTGTTTATCGAGCACGTTGTACAGGTACGAATCGGCACAGAGCGTGGCCTCCTGACCCAGATAGCCCTGGATGTAGCCGCCGCCCGGGTTGGTGAACGAGGCAAAGGCGAGCACGGCCATGTCGCAGAATTGCGCGTAACCTCGGCCGTTATCCAGAATGGTCTGCGTGGCAGAGGCGTCGAGCACGGTGACCTCGGGCAGGACCGGAGCGGGCTCCTCGGCGGCAGGCGCGGACTCGGCTTCGGCGGCCTCCTCGACGGGCTCGGGCGCCACCTCGGTATCGACTGCAGCCTCGACCTCGGCGGCCTCGGGCTCCTCGGCAACCTGCTCCTCGGCAGCAGCAGCCACCTGGGCCTTGGCCTTCATCGCCGCGACAAAACCGGCAGGCATACCATCGAACTCGCACACGCCGGCAAGCGAACGCTCGATGTCCTTGGCGCAGGCCTCGGACACAGCCGCCACATGGCGCTCGGCGGCCTTGGCACGCGCCTCGCGCTTGGGATTGGGCTGACCCGTTCGGTTGGACCTGCGGTTACGGTTCCTGTTGTCGACGTCTGCCATACGTGGCCACCTTTCCTGTCGCTGCCGCTATCGGCTTTTTCCCATCCATGATACCCCGCCGCGCACAAAAAAGACGGCCCCGAAGGACCGCCTTTCGCATCGTTTTACCGTGTCCAGCAGGAAGCGTCGCAATGCCGCGTTTTAATCGCGACGGCCGAGGATGTTCAAAATGCGCAGGAACACGTTGATAATATCCACGAACAGGTTAGAGGCCATAAGCACGGCGTTGGGCAGCGTAGGCGGCACCGTCGTGGCAACATAGGTGTCGTAGCCAATAAAGCCGGCGAACACCACGATCACGATCAGATCGGTGATGGTCTGCGAGACGCCCATGAACATCAGCACGATCTCAACCAGAATAGTGGCGAGCAGAATACCAAAACCGATGCCATACACACGCTTGAAAAACTTGGGGAAGGTCACGCCAAGCGCGCCAAAGACAAAGGTGATGGCGGCCGTGGCGATAAAAGCGGTGTTGATGGTGGGCAGGTCATAGTTGGCAAGGCCAAACGACGCGGTCAGGCCAAAGGTACTCGCAAAGATTACGTAGCCCACAAGGGACAGGCCCACGGACTGTTTGCTGGCAGCAGCCGACATCATAACCATGCCGACGATGGTCAACATAAACGAGCCAAAGACCAGCGGCAAGGCGGCGCCGCTCATCATCATGCGCGCAAACGACATGGTGCTCGTAAAGTAGGCGCCGGCGCCCATGGCGCAAAAGCCCAAGAAGATCAGGGCAGACATGGCGAGATTGTACGCGCGCGGCGACATCTCCTTGGCGCGGCTTGCGCCGCTCTCGACGGGGCCGTTCTGATAGCCCTGGATATCGTTCATAGGTTCGTCCTTTCAAAAAGCGCCACAAATAACGGCGCAGTAGCTGACAAGATTCCTGTCATTGTACCCGAATGCCGCACGTCCTTACCCACGGCGCTCGCCCTCGAGCGTACGGTCGAATGCCCACACCCACCAACGCATCAGATGGGCCTGCGAGCCATCTGGTCGTTCGCGCGTCTGGTCCTCCAGATACAACTCGGTCGCGTGCCCGCCAAAACGCACCTTATAGGTTGCCGTACGAATGCCGTGAACCGTCAGGCCAAACCCAGTGGTCGAGACAATCTCGTCAATCGTAAAGCAACGACCGTCGACCCAGCAGACGGTGACCGGCACGACCTGTCCGCCCGCGAGGATGCGAGCCACGACGTCCACATACTGCTTGTGCACGCGCCGAGTTTTGCCATCTGTCTGTCGATATTCCATGCCCCCTATTATCGAACGCATGTTTGCATGTTGTAAAGCGAACAGACTGTGGTTTTGGAGTGTCGTAGTAATCGCACGTGTCCGCATGGCGTGTTAGCAAAAAGAGCACCCGCGGTCAACAGGGCTAATATTCAATTTTAGTGCCAAAAAGTTCACTTCTCCCATCAGAACTCGGTAAAGAAACCCACAGGAGGTGATACGATTTATCATGTTTTTGTAACGTGTCTGCAAACTTCGAGAAAGCCCATATATGGACGTAACGTTCTCAACCTTCCTCGGCCAAATTGTGTCGAACCCAGTCCTTGCCGTCACCGTGATCCTCGCGTTGGGCGCCATCTTCGTCAATGGATGGACCGACGCGCCCAACGCCATCGCGACCTGCGTCACTACGCGTTGCATGCCCGCCCGCGCCGCCATTCTCATGAGCGCCGCATTCAACTTCCTCGGCGTGCTCATCATGACGCACTTTAACGCGAGCGTCGCCAACACCATCTCACATATCGTCGACTTTGGCGGAAACAGCACCATGGCGCTCGCGTGCCTCTGCGCGGCGCTGTTCTCCATCGTCGTCTACGGCGCCACAGCGTCGCGTTTTGGTATCCCCACCTCGCAAAGCCACAGCCTTATCGCCGGCCTGACCGGTGCCGCTATCGCCCTCGGCGGCGCGAGCAGCGTCAACGTCCACGAATGGATGAAGGTCATCTACGGCCTGGCGCTCTCCATCGGTCTGGGCTTTGTCATGGGCTGGATCCTGTGCAAACTCGTCTCGATTCTGTTTGCCGCCGCCAACAGGCGACGTGCCAACGTCTTCTTTAAATACGCTCAGATCGCGAGTGCCGCGGCCATGAGCTTTATGCACGGCGCGCAGGATGGACAGAAGTTCATCGGCGTGCTCTTTTTAGGCGTGGCCTTCGCCAGCGGCCAGACGAGCGTCGGCGATGCCGGCATCCCCATCTGGATTATGCTGCTGTGCTCGGCAACCATGGGCATCGGCACCAGCGTGGGCGGCGAGCGCATCATCAAGTCCGTCGGCCAGAGCATGGTTAAGCTCGAGAAGTATCAGGGCTTCTCTGCCGACCTCGCAGGCGCCGCGAACCTGCTGCTTGCCACCCTTACCGGCATCCCCGTGTCCTCCACGCACATCAAGACCTGCGCCATTATGGGCGTCGGTGCCGTCAAACGCCTCTCGGCCATCAACTTCGGCGTCGTCAAGGACATGATGTTCACCTGGTTCTTCACCTTCCCTGCCTGCGGACTCATCAGCTTTGTCATGGCCAAGCTGTTCATGATGTTCCTCTAGTCAAACCGAACGTCCATCCGGACTGCATTACCTCGCCCGCCCATCTTCACCTCGAAAGGACCACTCATGGCAAAGAAACCCGATTCGTTCTACTTTGACAACTACGTCGCCTGCGCCGACCTCGCCGTCCAGGCCGCAGAGCTGCTCACCAAGATTTTTGAGAACTTTGACCCCGCGCAGATCCACGACATGCTCGATAAGATGCATGCGATTGAGCATGCGGCAGACAAGAAGCACCACGAGCTCGAAGACGCCCTGCTCACCGCCTTTATCACCCCGCTCGAGCGCGAGGATCTGGATCTGATGAGCTGCTCACTCGACACCGTGCTCGACCGCATCGAGGGCGTCGTGCAGCGCGTCTACTTCACCAACATTCAGAGCATCCATCCCGACGCCATCGTCATCGCCCACAAGGTAACCGATGCCTGCCGCGCCATGAAGGACCTAATGGTCGAGCTTCCCAACTACCGCAAGTCCAAGACCCTGCGCGAACTTGTCATCCAGATCAACACCATCGAGTCCGAGGCCGACGAGCTCTACATCAACGCCATGCGCAACCTGCACGTTAACGGCAAGGACCCGCTCGAGGTCATCGCTTGGCGTGACGTGTACGCCTTCCTGGAGTACTGCGCTGACTGCTGTGAGAATGTGGCCGATGTTGTGGATTCGATTGTCATGAAGAACAGTTAATTGGGGGTACGTGTCCCGGCGGCGAAGGGCCGGCCACGGTTTGCTTTCTCACTCCGGCTGCTTTGCAGAGTCGTTCGAAAGTAAACCGTGGCCGGCCCTTCGCCTTACATACCACCATTGGAACTTTGGCTGATAGTTTTAGCGCAATGGGAGTTTGGCTGAAGGGACCTTTGGTACCCGTTCGGACACTTTGGCCCTTGATGAGCGTTTGGCTGATTGCTGCCTTGGGTACTCTTTGGGTTACTTTGGATTTGTTTGATTTTTAATTGTTGGAGGGCTTCTATGTCGTATTTGGATCTGGCTCGGTCTCGGTATTCTTGTCGTTTGTTTGAGGATCGTTCTGTTGAGCAGGCTGTGGTGGATGCCATTGTTGAGGCTGGGCGTATTGCTCCTTCTGCTTGTAATAATCATCCTTCTCGTGTGATGGTGCTGGATACGCCTGAGCTTCTGGAGAAGGCTGCTGCTTGTCAGCCTCGGTTTGCTCGTGATGAGTCTATCTTTGGCGCTCCGCTTGTCTTCCTTATTTGCAGCGTTACCGGCGATGCTTGGGTGCGCCCGTATGACCAGATGAATTCTAGTGAAATCGACACCTCAATCGTGTGTGATCAGATGATGATGGAGGCCACCGAGCAGGGCCTGGGAACGTGCTGGGTATGCCATTTTAAGCCTGAGGTGGCGCAGGAGCAGTTCAATCTGCCCAAGGGCGTCTATCCCTATCACATGCTCGTCTGTGGATATCCTGCCGACCACATCGCCGATCCCGAGCATCGCGAGGCCCGTACCATTCCCCTCTCCGACTTCCTCCTCAAGTAGGTTTTGGGACATGCCTTAAAACCTACCCTTGACCGCTCACCCGTTCGCCGAGTTCTGCGCCATTATGTGCAGGGCTCGGTTTTTTATGTTACGCACTCCGGCACAGTCATAAAAAAGGACCCGCAAGCTGCGGGTCCTTTCTAGGCACTAAATTGTAGGCCGAATGTTAGTCCAGGTCGTCGGCAGCAAAGTTGTCGATCGGGGCGAAGGGATCGGCCACGGGGACAACCGGGTCAGCGACGGGCAGCGGCTCGGCGGGAACAGTCACTGCAGGAGAAGCGGCAGAACCGACCGGCGTGGAGGCCATCAGATCGGCCGGGAAGGAATTCTGGGCATCGTCCATGAAGTGCTGGATGAGCTTGAGATACTCTGCCTTGAACTCCTCACGGGAAGCCTTGAGACGATCGATCTCCTCGAGCTCGGCCTGCTTCTCGGTCAGAGCCTGGCGGATAACCTCGCGGGCCTTGGCGTCAGCCTCGTTGCGGATACGCTCAGCGTTCTCGTTGGCATCGTTGACGATGGTCTCAGCGGTCTGCTGGGCAGCGATCAGGGCAGCGGAAATCTGGCGCTCCTGAGCGGAGAAGTCAGGGGCGGGAGCAGCCACGGGGGCGGCAGGAACGGCCTGGGCGGTGGCATCCTGAGCTTGGGCAAGCTGAGCCTGCGCATCGGCAAGCTGCTGCTCGGTAGCAGTCAGGCGACCCTTAAGGTCGACGATCTTAGCGAGCATAGCGTCAACCTCGGAGGACAGCGTCTCCAAGAAGACGTCGACCTCAGCAGGATCGTAGCCACGCTTGGCCTCAGAGAAAGTCTGAGCCTGGATGTCTGCAGGGGTAATAGCCATAACAAGTCTCCTTTTTCATCGCCTCGGCGCTACACGCCCGACGTAAGTTACTAAGTCAGTTCTACACGAGTATACCTATAAGAAGCTGCAGAACCAGCCTCTGCACCAACTGCAACGCAATAATCGCAACGACCGGCGAAAAATCGATACCGCCCATCGGCGGGATGAAACGACGGAACAGGTTGAGCCACGGACCGCACACACTATCAAGCACCGCGGCAATATCCTGAAGCAAACCACCCTGCTTCATGGGAATCCACGTCATAAAGCAGTAGACGACAATGAGCGTGGAATAGAAGTTGAACAGCGTGTTGACCAGCTGGACGATAGTGTAGATGTTGATGGGAATCTCCTCGTCTTGTCTTTACTTAAGGTAGCCGTCGGCACGAAGCTTCTTGAGATCGGAATCTTTGACCTCGCAACCGGCGGGCAGCACCATGAACACGCGGTCGCCCACCTCCTTGACCGTGGCACCCAGACCGCAGGCAAAGCCGTAAGAGAAGTCCAAGACGCGCTTGGCAACTTCGGTGCGTACGCCCACAAAAATCAGTGCGACAGGCTGCTTGGTGCGAACGCGGCGCACCACGGTCTCCACGTCGTCATAGCTCTCGGGGCGCAGGACGTAAGCCGGCAGCTGCGGCGTGG
>CABUUG010000078.1 GCA_902494605.1 uncultured Collinsella sp. | reverse complement strand
TGCCAATGCGATATTAAGCTCCGTCGTTCCCGACGCAGCCACCAAAGCCGAGTTCGATGCCAACGAGCAGAAGAACCGCGAGGAATTCAACCTTATTTGTCGTTTAGGAGACATGGAACACGATCGTTGGCTTGCCTATTGCCGGGCAACGGGCATGACCGAACTGGGGCACGGCACCATCGAACAGGAACGCGAGCAGCGTATGCGTGCAGCAGCCGTCGATGCGTTCCTGAGCGGCAAGGCCAACAAGAGTGGGGCCGAAGGCGTTCGCAAGTCCGACATCCTCATGCGTCACGCCTACATGACATCCAACAACGACGTACTCGGCGCCCGCGGGTTCCTGCTAGGAAAAGACGTCTACGCCTACGACCGAATCATCGTCGCCCTCTCAGCCCGCATCGCCAAGGGCAGCATTGTCAAATAATCGTTCAACCCCTAAATCACATTTGGAAGGAAAGCTATGTCCGATAAAATCGCAATTCACAATGACAAAAAACCAATCAACGTCTTCATCAGCTACAAACGTGACGACAACCTCTACAACCATCTCGTTCGAATTGTGAAAAAGACTTTTTCCTTGCTTAATTCAGACAAAAAGTACTTTCCCGAAACGAACTTTTATGCCAAAGAATTTCTGGACATCGACTCCATCGATTACGGCGAAAAGTGGATGGACAAAGTCGAAAGCGCCATCACGGATTCAGACATGTTCTTAGCTTTCGTAACTCCTAACTACATTAATAGTGAGCTTTGCCGTCATGAATATCATTTCTTTAGCATTAAACCCAACAATAGGGGCTTATGTATCCCGGTCTTTTGGAACAGTCAGGATAAGGCCGAAAAGGAACTCCTGCATACAGGAGACGCAAGCTCTTATAACAACGACCCAGACGAAGCTCCAAGCAAAATCTGGCATAACATTCTCGAGTACAATGGCCTAGAAGGTATTTTGCCCAGATTGGTAGATACGTTATCAAAGGCAAGCGATAGCGACTACACTTATGTCGAGACATGCATAGCAACCTGGCTCGCAGACAAAATCTTCAATGCCTCCAAACCCATCCTCAGTGGCAAAATTAACATGATGGACGATGAAAACGAATATGAGGCAGCAGCAGATATCGCCGAAGAGGAAACAGCAGTACTCAGCGAAATCGATGGCCTTACACTTAAAGCGCACTCCAAAGGCGTCACAGCAACTTGCGTTTATTCCGAGGGCATCGGCTATACCCTCAAAGCGGGAAGTGAGATTAGCCCCGATATCACTGCAACTTGCCCCGCATCAGTTCCCAAACGTCGAGCCCAAGAGCAAAATTTCATCGACGAAAACAATGTGCTGACAAAAGATCTTGTTTTCAGCAGCCCCTCAGCTGCCTCGGCATTTGTATTTGGCCGCAGTAGCAATGGCAAATATGATTGGAAAAACAAGAACGGCATACGTCTTGGAGAGCTGCTTAAGAATCAGCCCAGCAAATAATGAATACGCCAAAAAAGGGGGCTCGGTTGAACCGAGCCCCCTTTTCATTTAGCTATGGCTTTGCGACAAACACTGATCCATCCCTTTGGAGAATCCTACCGTTCCTCTAGCGTCCAGCCTTTCTGAGCGCAGAGGTCACGCAGGGTAGCCACCAGGTCGGCATTGGTGTTGCTGTCGACCACGATCTTGTCGATGTGATCAGCGGCAATGTTGAGCTTGGGGAACGAGTGGCTGCAACCCGACAGGTTGAGCTCACCGACGTTGCAGGTAATCTCGAGTGCGCCAAGAATGTCATCGTTCGAAAGATCAATCTTCTCGACGTCACCCTGAAGGCCCTGGTCAACGGTAAAGAACATCAGGTTCTTAAGACCCGAGGCGTTGATGGAACTGACAGCACCCTTAAGGCCCTCGATCTTAAAGGCATTAAGCTTGGGGCAGACGCTCAGGTCGAGGTCCTGGGTCGTCATGTCGCCAAACTTGAGCACCTCGAGTGCCTCGAGCTCGCTAAAGTCCGCACTCTTGGCGCTCAGGGTATTGATGCCGAGCGTGTCGAGCTTGTTCAGCTTGCTAATGGGCGTGAAATCCGTCACCTCGTCACTCACGACCAGCTCCGTGATGCGCTGGGTCTCCTTGGCGGTCAGCTGGCCATCGTCATCGTTATCGTAGTCGGCAAGCAGCCCGTGCAGCGTATCATCCGAGATCGCATCAACATCGACGAGACCTTTTTCTTTCTTGGTCTCGGAGCCAGAGGCGTCAGTTGAGCTCGACTCTTTAGAGGCGCTCGACGAGGCTCCCCCGCCGCCCTGCACATCACCGACGCCGCCAATCACGGCGAAAGCGGCAACCGCGCCTATGACCACAACCGCCGCAAGCACTACCAGGGCGCGAACGCCGCCCAAGCGAGAGACGGCTTCATTAGCACGCTCAGCTGCCTGTCCATTCGGCTGGCCGGCAGGGCGAGGGATCCGACTTGTCGAACGCCCCGGCGTCTGCTGCGCCTGCCCAGCAGACTGTTCGGTTGTCTGCCCGTTCGGACGCATATTCACCCGCACATCCGGCGTCTCCGCAGCCCGCTCATTAACCCCGCCCGAAGGCTGCCCGGTCACACGCTGAACCCGTTCGTTATCCCGCCAAGACATGTCGGGCTTAAAATTCGCCATATCGCTTCTCCTCACTTGAGCGCATCGCTACTGCTGCTCCATGGTGTAGCCGTAGTCACTGCTCATTTTTTGCAAATACTCGACCAGGCTGCTGCTCGTGTGGCTGTCGTACAAGATCTTGCCAACACGATTGGGTGTAAAAGTGAAATGGAAGGCATCTTCCCTGCCTGCCCCGCACAGATTGAGCGTTTCGACTCTGCTACCGATCTTCAGAACCTCGAGGTTCACATCACCCGACAGGTCAAGTGTCCCAATGCTGCCATCAAGGCCTTCGATCTGGACGTTCGTCAACGAGGACATGTTTTTGGCATTCAAGGTATCGACGGAGCTCTCGAGCCTGTTTATGGTAACGCGCTGTAGCTGAGGAAAACGCGTGAGATCAACCTGAGGCACCGAGCAGTCGCCAATGGACAGATGAGTGATATTGCTAATGGAGCTTATGTCGTAGCTTTCGCTGTCGTAGTCGCCGATGCCAAACGTCGTGATGTTGTGGAAGCTGGCCAACAGCGGAAGCGAATCAAACGACTCGACATCGATTGAGCTAGCTTCATCCGCAGTCTCTTGCGAAATATTGCCGTCCTCATCTGCATCGAGTGCTAAGTCCGAGCGCAGTGCCTCGTCCGTAATCTCATCGAGCGTGAGCACTGTGGCCTTTTTCGCTTCTTCCTGGTGGCGCTCCTCTTTTTCCTTTTTACGCTGAGCGCGCGCCGCCTCATCCTCCTGCTGCTGTTTGGCCTCGGCGCGTTGCTCGGTCTGCTGATTGGTATCGGAGATGCCACTTGTAATGGATGTGACCGCCACAATGGCGATGACCACCACCACGGCAAGAACGATCACCACGCGCGGACCGCCCAAGCGGTTCACGATATCGTTGACATCCGATCCGTTGGACCCGGCGCCCCCGCGGCCAGACCCGTTCTGATTAATTGCCATCCGTGTTTCCCCCTCCGCCGCCTACAGGCGGTCCTTGTCGAAGTAGTCAGCGTCGCGCCAGTCGCCGCGCCAGCGGTAGGCGTGGGCGTTCTCGCGCGACCAGTCGCTCAGGTGGCGCAGGATGAAGCGGCTCATGTCGTCCGCGAGCGGCTCGATCGGCCCCACGCGCCGCGCCTCGGCCTCCCGCTCCCAGAACGAGTACGCCATGAGGTAGAACGTGCCGGCGTCGACGTAGTCGCCCGGGTAGGCGGGGTCGTCGAACCAGCCGTGCGTGTCGGGCGTGCCGTTTTGCTCGCACCACTCCGCCACGTTGAGGGCGAGGCTCATCAGGGTCGTGTAGTCCTGCGGGTCGCCCGAGGCGAGCGCCTCGTGCAGGTTGGACATGGGGCCCTCGGCGCCGTAGGCCGGGTAGTACAGGTCCCAGATCCTCGACGCCGCGTCGTCAGTGAGCTCCATCTGCGAGGGGCGGCCGCCCAGGCCGTCGTCGTAGACGGGCGCGTTGGGATCCTCCCCCGTGAAGGCCCCGACGCCGTAATCGAGCGTGGAGGCGCTGTTGCGGGCGCCGCGGGTCGCGCGGGCCATGGAGCCGAAGACCGAGTAGCCGCTGTGGTAGCCGCGGACCGTCTCGGTGACGAGCCGGCGCAGGCTGAAGTTCGCGTGCGCACGGTCGCGGGCCTCGCGGGTGGCGGCGGAACCGCGGAAGAAATACGTGGCGCCGATGATTAGCTGCTTAATGATCAGGCTCAACGGGCCGGCAATGATTTCCGTCAAAACTACGAGAAGACCAATGAATACAACAGCACCCAGAGCGAATGGATTGAATGCGCTATACCCCGGCGCCGGAAGCCCCGTATGCAGCACATCGTCTCCGCCAGTGTTCAAGTACATGCGGTACCAGACCGAGCAGAGCCCCCAAACCGTAAAAATACGCAGCGGGAAAAACCGAACAATGGTGGGAATCGCGTCCACGATGCGCGAAAGATTGATGTTAAAGCGAGGGCGATTCGCACCCTCGTTGTTTACCGGAGTAGCTGCCTCCGGATCGCCCGGAAGAGGCACGCCGGCGCGTCGCGCACGCAGGCGGTCGAGACGCTCCTGAGTAGAAACCGTTTGAGCCTGCGGTACTTCTGACGAAATGGACACTCCCGCAGTCTCACCCGCGAACGACGTCGCGTCCTCTTGCTGTCCCTCAGCACGAGCACTATAAAGACGGGCGAGACGCTCTTGCGCCGACAGGCCCTCTTGCTGTTTATCGTTTGCCATATGTTTTGCCTTCACCTATTAGTAATGGAAGTGCGTCTGGGCATAGCGGTTAAGCGCATACCCAAACTCCCTGGTCACCGTCTTGATAGTGTGCGTCTCCATCTTTCTGGTCTGAGGATTACGCCGGTTAAAGACGAACGTGGGCATAAAGCCGCTCACTTCTTGAAACCCGCTCAGAGAATTAAAGGGGATGATAATCGGCGGATTGGAATTGCCCGGAGCGAAAAGCCTGCCCGCCACTGCCTTGCTATGACCCAGGCCTGGAACGAGTGACTTGACCACAGAATGGTTATCGAGCGTTGACCCCTCACGCTTGGCGATAATCTCAAGGTGGTTCTCGTAGATCCTGATGGAACACGGACGTCCATCGTACGAACCCAAACCTTCATTGATCACCACGTCGTTTCGAATCTCACGTTGAGCCATGTTCGAACGCAAGTGTGTATTTGTTTGAGAGCCGCGTTGAGACGCCACGTTCTCAATACCCAACATGTCATCAAAGGCAGCCATGGCGCGTCGCTCGGTACCATGGAGACCGTCATTGCGTTGCGGTGTATTGGGAACCTGCGGTCGAGGCACCACCGGTCGCTGTTGGCGACCATTATTGGAATCCGAGAAAAGATTCCCCAGTCGTAGCGTGGGCATACCATGCTCCTATCGTTTATCAAAATTAACAGGTCACCAAGGAGTCAGAAACCCTCCTTGGCGACCCAAAACGGTTCATGAAAAGAGCGACCCGCTCTATTAGGCGGAAAGGAAAAGGTAGAAGAAGAATGCGCAGATTCCAAAGCCAATCAGCATCACAATAAATCCGAAGATACTAAGCAGCTGTGCAATGGTCACAATACCCCAGAGGAAAAACTCGATGACGATCGGCAGGATCCAAGAGAAAAGCCAGGTGCGAATCGACTTTGCACTACCGGGGTGAGCATCGTCTCCAAAGAGAAGCATGACCGTCATACCACCGATGAGAATCGCCATTACTACGTCAAGCTTGGTAAACGTGTCGCCATCAACAAACATCGTTCCCATAAACCCAAAGGCGCTGGTGACAAGCGGAACGAAAACGACCAAGCGGCCAGCATAGCGTCCCAGTCTGTCCATCAGCTGCGGATCCATGTAAAACGCCGCCGGCGCACGACCACTTGAAAATGCAAGCGAACCGACCTGAGCAAGAGGCTTGTCCTCTGCCGACATCGCAAGCTCCTCAAAAACCTGCCCCTTACGATCGGCAAACTCAACGAGCTGGAGCAAATATCGTTCAAGCGCATCCGAATTGGCATCGATATCGTTCCTAAGCGCGCTAACACGATCGGCGGCCGAATAAGAGCGCAGAAGATTGAGAGCGAGAAAACCAAAGCAGCCAATAAACGCAACCGCCAGGAAAATGCCCGCAAGCGGACCAAACGAACCCCAAGAAACAATCAGCTGACCAAAGGCACCACGGGAGCACATGATAAGGATGCAGTAAAGAAGCGCCACAAGAACGGTATACATCAAAACACCCCGCTGCTCCTTCTTTATGGCAGCAGCGCGAGCATCGCTATCGGCAATACCCTCAACGACACCGTAATCGCGTGTATCCTGCTCGATAGCGGCCTTTAAGGAGCCGTCTGCAACACCGCGGCTATCCTCGAGGAACTCAGCATATTCGGCAGAGGAGATCAAGCTTTCATCTGCAAGAAGCCTTACGCCGCGAGCCGCGAGCAACCGCTCGTCAACGCCTTGGGATATAAGCTCGGCCACATAGCCGCGTGGCACGGCATCGTCGCCGACCTGAGCGCAAAACAGCGCATTGCGCGTGCAGGGGCGCGTTCCGTGCTTTCCGTCGACTTCCCAGCCGTTCACATACGGAACAGGCGTGAGCTCCATATCTTCCCGAAGCTTGATTCCCTCAAGACGCGCGTTGGAACCAGCCTGAATGAGCATGGAAACGGCAGTGTTTGCCGGCGGATTCAATCCGAGCAGGGCAACTTTAACCGCCTCGCCCACAGAGCCTTGGGCCGAGTCGTAGAGGTCGGTGTGGGCGGCAAGCCACAGCCAAGCAGCATAGCTACCAAATTTACGATAAAACGCGCGCACCGCTTTCTTATTGACCGCGACCTTATCCATATAATCGATCACGACATCTATATCGACGGCTCCGTGCGAAGTTGCCGCATCTCGAGCCGAGATAATTGCCGCCATCTCAGAAACGCCCGCAAAATTGAGCAAGAATTCATCCAGCTTGTGAGCCGACGAGCAAACGCCAAAAAACGCCGCCGGACGATTAACAACCGACATAAGCACCGTCTGAGCAGCAGAACTTTTCTCCTCGTTGCGCGTCAGCAACCCCTTGAATAAACAAGCAGCGAAATGAGGATCACTCGAGTGCAGCGCCAACTTTTCGAGTTCATGAATATCGGCAGCAAGCTTTGCGCGCTCATCGTTAAGATCGTTGTCTTGAGAAAGAATGCGAGATAAAAATCCCGAAGGCAGCACGCCTGACGATTTTGACCCGTCGAGACCGGACAGAACGGCGTAGCGATCAATTTCGGTGACATCCATCTTGGCGATGCGTGCCGGGAGGGCATCGCTCGCATCGGTGAGCGAGACATCCTCGCCGCGCCACGACATAATCTTGCCGTTGGACATCTCATAGATTACGCAAGCAAGGGCCAGGTCGGGATTGGACGCTGTCTGGATATCCTCTTCGACCAACTGGTGAATCCTGGTCTGCAGGTCATTTTCACCCCAGTCGCCCATCAGGTTTTCGAGCTGCTGCTGGCTCATGCGAAGCTTGGCCTCGTCCCAATTGGAGGACAGCGTGCGAGCGAGCAACACCGGATCGCTATACAGCTTGCCGGCAAACTCGTAAGGTTTGCGTGCGCTACCGGCATCCATGGTGGGAAGTTTGCGATAGAAATGTTCTGGATCGGCCATCCAGTCTTTGACCTCTTCGTAGCCAAAGCGCTCGCCCGATAGCTCAAACGTCAAACCCTTGAGCAGGTTCCCCAAGGTCGCATCTTCCGGATGGTTGAAGTCTGCAGGCTCGCCCGTCTCTTGGCGATCGGAAAGCGTATTGTCGTTTATGAACTCCTGCAGCGGATGGACATTGTTTTCGTAGAGCGTCCAGATCGTGTAGCCAAACGAATACCAGTCGTTACGAGGGTCGACCATGCCGCCACGACCGGGCGTGTAGCCGTCGGAGCGCGTCATGGTGTTCGTCAGTCGGCTGTCAAATCCGGCAAGCGAGCGGGCGGAGCCATAATCTCCGAGCACGATCTGCTTGTCGTACAGGTAGACGTTCTGCGGCTTAATGTCACGATGGACAATGCCAAGCTCGGTATGGAGCAACTCGATTGCCTGGCTGAGCTCGGGAATCACGCGGCTCTTAACCATATTCTTGCTACGGGGACGATCAAAAAGGCATGTGGCCAGCGGCGTAATGGAAACATCCCACAGCTGAGGAGCCGCAGCCCCCACTTCGGTCGCGCTCAGGCCCTGGTGCAGATAGGCAAAGATGGGCAGCAAATGCGTTTGAGACACGGGGCGGCCATTAAGCCCCATTACGGCGCTTACCACCTTTTGATATGCCGAACGCTCGGCGCCCACAAGAGGCTTAAAGACCTTGGCAACGCATGCCAAACCATCGCTCACCCGCTCGGCGGCAACAATGC
>CABUUG010000077.1 GCA_902494605.1 uncultured Collinsella sp. | reverse complement strand
TGGCCTCGTTGACGCTTGCCATGGCAGCAGGCGTGGCCACATTGGCTCCGGCGCAGCTCGAAATGGCCGCACCTGCGACACCCGTACCGCCCGTGAGCTTATCGACCGCGATAACGGGAATTGCAAAGACCACCGAGCAGATCACGCCGAGCAGAATACCGGGGAGACCGCCATTAATGAGCTGGCCAAAGGTCATGGTCGAGCCCATGGCAAAGAAGACGAGCACGATGATGGCGGAAAGTGCCGGTGCCATCATCTTCTTAAAGCTGGGAAACAGGTTACCTAGAATAATGCCGACGACGATCGGCAGGATGGCGCCCACGAGCGACCAGCCAATCGGAGCCTGACCGGCGGCGCCAAGGACAATCATCGTGACCGGAGGGCCGACAACGAGCGTGGTGATGGCGACGGCGCCACGCTCGGCCTCGTTGCCCATGGTGCCCATCAGACCAGCGTACATAGCATTGTTGGCGCCGGTGCAAGCGGCCAGCATCACCATGGCAGAGATGCCAAACAGGTTGTCGTTGAACACATAAAGGATGAGCAGCGACACGGCAACGACCACGATCTGCTTGACGGCGATGATAATGGCACCGCGGGCAGCGGCGGCAGGAGCACTCTTAAACGAAATCGTCGTACCGACGATGAGCAAAAAGGCGCCCACAAGCGGGCCTGCGCCCTGCTGAGTCATGCCAAGCGTAAAGCTGCCGAGCGTTTTGAACAGGTCGGGGAATAGCGTGTTGAGCAGGCAGCCCAGCAAAAGCGGCACCAAAATATTGGCACCCGGGATGGAGGACATCTTAAAGAACGGCTCCTTTGCCGCCGGCGCCTCCACCGCAGTCGATTCACTCATATATATCTCCTTTGGATGCATGCGAATCGTAGCCGCACGCGCCTATGTCAGAAAGAAGGCGACGGTCCCGAGTCGCAGGAGCCGTCGCCGAATAATCATCGCGGGGTATTACCCGTCCAGGACGATGCCGCCGTCGCAGTCACCGATCTCGCCGTTCACGAAGCTGGCGAGGTCGGAAGCGAAGAACAGCACCATCTGCGCAGGCTCGCTGGCCTGGGCGGCGCGGCCCAGAGGAATACCGTTGATGATGCGCTGAGAGTTCTCGTCAGAGAGAATCGAGGTCATATCGGTCAACGTGAGCGACGGGCACACAGCGTTGCAGCGGACGCCGAACTTGCCGCCTTCCTTGGCGACTGCCTTGGTTAGACCGTTAACACCGGCCTTGGAGCTCGCGTAGGCAGCGGTGCCGAGCAGGCCGCCGCCGATCTTGCCAGCAACAGAGCTTACGTTGACGATAGTGCCAGCATGGGCCGCCTTAAAGTGCGGGTAGACGGCGTTCATCATGGTAAAGGTACCGTTGAGGTTGATGTCGATGGTGCGGCGCCACTCGGTGTCATCGATCTCGTCGAACTTCTTGGTGCTGATGACGCCAGCGCAGTTAATCAAGATATTGGTTTGCGGCAGGTCCGTAAAAATCTGCTCGACGGTCTCGCGCGCCTTGGGCGCATCGGCAACATCGAGCTGATAGAACTTGTTGCCCTCGCCAAGCTCGGCCACTGCGGCCTCGCCCTTAGCAGCGTTCCTTGCGATGAGCGCGACATGTCCGCCGCCCGCGACGATGCCCTTGGCGATCTCGAGGCCAATGCCCTGAGTGCCGCCCGTGACAATCGCGGTCTTGCCCGTGAAGTCAAATGCCATGACTCCATCCCCCTTTATGTAAGGTGTCTCCTTGCGGGAAGTTGGAGCATCGCACGTGGCGATTATATGAGTCCCAGTCGTCATGGTGGTGACAACCCCTCGCCTAACCGCGGGCATAATAGTTCTTTAAAACGCTTCAGCAATTGAATTATTTTAAGTCTTAATGAGCTCTTAATATTGCCCACTGTATGAGGCCCGCGTATGAGGGTATCATCTTTCACCGGAAATAGTTTCTAGTGTTAGGGGTTTTCGGTGGAAGATACCGATTTCCGTGAGCTTGGGCGTCAGCTCCTTACCGAGTTCGGCAGCATGCATCAGCGCATTTCGCGCTTTGCGGACAAAGCCCTCGGCGGCGAGATGGCCGTCATGCGCGCCCTCATACTCGCCGGCGGTTCACTCACGCCGAGCGAACTCGCTGATCGCGCCTGGGTCTCGAGTGCCCGCATCGCCAATATCCTACGCGCTCTCGAAGCCAAGGGCTGGGTCGAGCGCGAGCACTCAAAGACCGACCGTCGTCGCGTACACGTCACGGTGACCGACAAAGGATTCCAGGATCTCGAAATCAAACGTCGAGAATTCGAGAACCGCACTGCGGCTTTCCTCGAGCAGCTCGGCGAAACAGATACCCAAGAGATGGTGCGTCTTCTAAGGCGTGCCAACGAAATTATCGACCGCAATCAAGAAAGGAGAGATGCCGAGTGAGGATTCTCAAGCTCTTTAAAAAGCATATCCTGGCACTGTTCGCAGCTATCGTACTTATCGTAATCAGTTGCAACGCCGATCTGGCACTGCCTACCTACATGAGCGATATCGTCGACGTGGGCGTGCAGCAAGGCGGCATCGCCTCACCCGTGCCCGACACCATTCGCTCCGAATCGCTCGACGACCTTGAGCTCTTTATGAACGCCAAAGATGCCAAGACAGTAGAAGCTGCGTTTAGCAAGGCAGACAAAAACGGCATTCGCACGTACAAAGGCACCGAGGAGGAGCGTGCCGATGGAGGCAAGATTGCCGACATTATGAGCCTGCCCGAGACCGTCGTTCTTTCGCTCGACCAGGGCATCGACGCCGACTCCATGGGCGACATGACGGGCTCGTCCAGCGAGAAAGACGACAACGCTGCCCAGGCCATGCCCACCCCCGAGCAAATGGCAGCGATGACGCCCGAGCAGCTCGCCGAAATGCAGCAGAAAGCCGCGGCGGCGCAGAACATGCAAAAGCAGATTGATGCCGACGGCGGTAAGATCACCATGAAGAGCCTGCGTCTGGGTGTCGAGGGCGGTCTGGTAGACCAAAGCAAGCTCGTCGAGGGCGCCAACCAAATGGCAGACAAAATGGGCTCCATGTCAGGCTCCATCGTCACCCAGCGCGCCGTGAGCTATGTACAGGACGAGTACAAGGCACAGGGCATCGACCCCGCCGACGTGCAGAACGCCTACCTGAGCCGCATGGCGACCACGATGTTTGGGCTGTGCCTGGTGTCGCTTGTCGCCACCATCCTGACCGGCGCCGTGGCTTCGCGCACCGCCTGCTCCATCGCCCGCGACCTGCGCCGCGAGACCTTCAACAAGGTTATGCACTTCTCGCCGGCCGAGGTGGGCAAGTTTAGCCAGGCCTCGCTCATCACCCGCTGCACCAACGACATTCAGCAGATCCAGATGGCCGCAACCCTGTTTATCCGCATGTGCCTGATGGCCCCCGTCATGGGTATCGTCGCCGTCATGCGCGTCCTGGCCAACCACACCGGCCTGGAGTGGACCATCGCCGTGGCCATCATCGCGGTCTCGGCCGTCGTCGGCGTGCTTATGGGCCTCACCATGCCCAAGTTCAAAAAGATGCAGAGCTTTGTGGACCGCGTGAACCTTACCGCCCGCGAGCTGCTCGACGGCCTTATGCCCATCCGCTCGTTCAACCGCGAGGAACATGAGCTCGAGCGCTTTGACAAGGCGTCGCTCGACCTGATGACCACGCAGCTCTACACCAACCGCGCCATGAGCTTTATGATGCCGCTCATGATGCTCGTCATGAACTGCATCACCGTGCTTATCGTCTGGTTTGGCGCGCAGGGTGTGTCCGACGGTGTGATGCAGGTTGGCAACATGATGGCGTTTATCTCCTACACCATGCAGATCGTCATGGCGTTTATGATCCTCACCATGGTTTCGGTCATCCTGCCCCGCGCCGAGGTCGCAGCCGAGCGCGTGGAAGAGGTCATCACCTGCCCCACGAGCATCAACGACCCCACCTCGCCCAAACTGCCCGCTGCCAGCGCGCCGCGCGGCGAGCTCACCTTCCGTGACGTGAGTTTCCAGTATCCCGATGCCCGCGCCGACGTCATTAGCGGTGTGAACTTCACCACGCACGCCGGTCAGATGCTCGGCATCATTGGCTCCACGGGCTCGGGCAAGTCCACGCTTGTGCAGCTCATCCCGCGCCTGTACGACGTCACGGGCGGCAGCATTTCGCTCGACGGCATCGACGTGCGCGACATGACCCTTTCCGAGCTGCGCCGCCGCATCGGTTATATCCCACAGCAGGGACGCCTGTTCTCGGGCACTGTCGAGAGCAACCTCAAGTTTGCGGGCGACATGGTAAGCGATGACGACATGCGCCAGGCCGCGCGCATCGCACAGGCCGAGGACTTTATCGCCGAGCGCGAGGACGGGTACGACTCCCCCATCAGCCAGGGCGGCTCCAATGTTTCGGGTGGTCAGCGCCAGCGTCTGGCCATCGCCCGCGCGTTGGCCAAAAAGCCCGAGGTCGTGGTGTTCGATGACTCGTTTAGTGCCCTCGACTACAAGACCGACGCGCGCCTACGCGAGGAGCTGGCCAAAAACGTTACCGACGCCGCGCTCGTGGTCGTAGCCCAGCGCATCGCGACCATCATGCACGCCGACCAGATCATCGTGCTCGACGACGGCCACGTAGTGGGCACCGGCACGCACGAGAAGCTGCTGCGCAGCTGCCCGGCGTACCTGGAGATCGCACAGTCGCAGCTTTCCGCCGAGGAGCTGGGGCTTACCCAAGAAGAAATTGCAGCCGTTATGGAAGGAGGCGAGCACTAATGGCAGACGAGACCAAGACTCAGATTCCCAAGCCCACCCGCCAGCGCGGTCCCATGGGCCGCATGGGCGGCATGCGTCGCGGCGAAAAGGCCAAGGACTTTAAGGGCACCATGAGGCAGCTGCTCGGCTATATCGGCCAGCACAAGATTGCCGTGTTTGCCGCCGTCGCCTTTGCCGTGTGCTCGGTCATCTTTAACATTGTGGGACCCAAGGTGCTCGGCCAGGTTACGACCAAGCTGTTCGAAGGCCTGGTCGCCAAGGTCAACGGCACCGGCGATGTCGACTTTGACTGGATCGCCAAGACGCTCGGCTTTTTGCTCTGCCTGTATCTGGCGAGCTCTGTTTGCAGCCTCATCCAGGGTTGGCTCATGACCGGCGTCACGCAAAAGATCTGCTACCGCATGCGCAAGGAAATCGCCGCCAAGATTGCCGTCGTGCCGATGAGTTACTTCAACGGCCACAGCAAGGGAGACGTACTCAGCCGCATCACCAACGACGTCGATACGCTGGGTCAGTCGCTCAACCAGAGCGTGACGCAGCTCATCACGTCGGTGACGCAGATTATCGGCGTGCTCGTCATGATGCTTTCGATCAGCCTGCCGCTTACCGGCGTCACCGTGCTCACGCTGCCGGCCGCTGCGATTATCCTGACCGTGATGATTCACTTCTCGCAGCCGTACTTCCGCGAGCAACAGCAGGTTCTGGGCGCCGTCAACGGCATTATCGAGGAGGACTTTGCCGGCCAGAACGTCATCCAGGTGTTCGACCGCGCCGAGGCCTCGATCGAAGAGTTCGATCGTCAAAACGACCGCCTCTTTATTAGTGGCTGGCGCTCGCAGTTCCTGTCGGGCCTGATGATGCCGCTTATGAGCCTGGTGGGTAACATGGGCTACGTGGGCGTTGTCGTGGTGGGCGCACAGCTCGCACTGACCGGCAACGCCACGCCCGGCGACATCCAGAGCTTTATCCAGTACGTTCGCAACTTTACGCAGCCCGTGCAGCAGCTGGGCAACGTGAGCAACACGATGCAGTCGATGGCAGCCGCCACCGAGCGCGTCTTTGAGTTCCTAGCCGCGCCCGAGGAGGAGCAGAAGGCCGACGCGCAGATTCCCGAGAAGCGCCCTGGCCACGTGGAGTTCGACCACGTCAAGTTTGGCTACACGCCCGACAAGACCATCATCCACGACTTTAGCTGCGAGGCGCAGCCCGGCCAAACCATTGCCATCGTCGGCCCCACCGGCGCCGGCAAGACCACGCTCATTAAGCTGCTGCAGCGCTTTTACGACGTGGACGGCGGTTCGCTGCGCGTCGAGGGCGTCGACGTGCGCGACTGGGACCGCGCGGCGCTGCGCGGCGAGTTTGCCATGGTGCTGCAGGACACCTGGCTGTTTAACGGCACCATCCGCGAGAACATCCGCTACGGACGCCCCGATGCGACCGACGCCGAGGTCGAAGCCGCTGCACGCGCAGCGCGCTGTGATCACTTTATCCATACGCTCGCCGGTGGCTACGACTTTATGATCAACGAGGAGGGCACTAACCTGTCGCAGGGTCAGCGCCAGCTCGTGACCATCGCCCGCGCCATTTTGGCCGACCGTCCGGCGCTGATTCTGGACGAGGCGACCTCCAACGTGGATACCCGTACCGAGGAACTCATCCAGCGCGCCATGGATGCGCTGATGCAGGGCCGCACGAGCTTTGTCATCGCGCACCGCCTGTCCACGATCCGCAACGCCGACGTGATCTTGGTAATTCGCGACGGCGACATCGTCGAGAAGGGCACGCACGACGAGCTGCTCGCCCAGGGCGGCTTCTACGCCGACCTGTACAATTCGCAGTTCGACGAAGCGGCGTAAAAACCGGCGGCAAACAACCGCAATGCCAAGAAAACGGGGGCGCAGGACAACCTGCGCCCCCGTTTTTGTTTTGCGACCCTCGAACCGCCTCCCCTGGGACCTGATTGACAGCCCCTTCGAAGCCCCGTGGGCAAAAAATGGCAAATATGAGTACTGTTACTTTTTTAGTAACAGCCAAAACAGCCCCAAATGCCGTTTTCACGGCTTACACGCGTCCCTAAATTGATCAAACAGCCCTATAGCGAACTTATATGTGTTTACGTTAATGAACATATTTTGCTGTTATGTCTATTATTTTGCGAAGGCAATATGATACTAAGATAGCAACCGTACTCATATTTGGCATTTTTTGCCCACAGGGTATTTCCTGGTGAACCGACAACAGCCTTAGGGTCCCGCGCGGCGCCGCTCCCTCCCGGCATCCGCCGACGTTTACCCAGATAAACTGACCAAAATAAACCTGTCCCTTTTTGGTAGGTTTCGGGGTGACAAGGGCTTGCACTTTAGCGTGCGACAGCGGATAATGCCGAGCATTCGACAATACGCTTATTGCTCTTTCTATAGATTGAGGAGGCCCCTATGGCCATGGAATTCAAACGCAGGCTGCCGATACCCATGGAGATCCGCGAGGAAATGCCACTTTCTGCCGACCTTACCGCCAAAAAGCAGGCATTTGACGCCGAGGTCGCCAAAGTCTTTACCGGCGAGGACGCACGTAAGGTGCTCATCATCGGCCCGTGCTCTGCCGACCGCGAGGATTCAGTGCTTGAGTACATGAACCGACTGGCCAAGACCGCCGAGGAGGTCAAGGACAAGCTCATCATCATTCCGCGCGTCTACACCAATAAGCCGCGTACCAAGGGCACCGGCTACAAGGGTCTTCTGCACAACCCCAACCCCGAGGCTCCCGACGACCTGCTCGAGGGCGTCAAGGCCATCCGCCATATGCACCTGCGCGTTATTGAGGAAACGGGCTTCTTCACCGCCGACGAGATGCTCTATCCGTCCAACTACCAGTACCTCGTTGACCTGCTGAGCTATGTGGCCGTGGGCGCACGCTCGGTCGAAAACCAGGAGCATCGCCTGGTGTCGAGCGGCATTTCGGTACCCGTCGGCATGAAGAATCCCACTGCCGGCTCTACTACCGTCATGCTCAACTCCATTTACGCCGCACAGGCGCACCAGAGCTTCATCTTCCGCAACTGGGAGGTCGAGTGCGACGGCAATCCGCTCGCGCACGCCGTTATGCGTGGCTACATCGGTCTCGATGGGCGCACCTACCCCAACTACCACTACGAGCACCTGGAACGCCTGGCCGAGCGCTATACCGAGCACGCCGGCTATGCCAATCCGGCAGCGGTCATCGACTGCAACCACGACAACTCGGGCAAGCGTCCGCTGGAGCAATATCGCATTTGCAAGGAGGTGCTCGACAGCTGCCGCCGCAACGAGTCCATCTCCAAGCTGGTCAAGGGCTTTATGATCGAGTCTTACCTTGAGGACGGCAACCAGCCGGTCGATGGCGGCGTCTTTGGTAAGTCGATCACCGACCCGTGCCTGGGCTGGGAAAAGACCGACTACCTCATCAACGAGATCGCGGAACGGGTGTAGGTTACGGCGTTTTACCAAACGCCGTAACGGCTCGACGCTGCGCGGGCCGCATTTGGACAATCTGATGTTCAACTTCAAGGGCGCGACCAGAAGGTCAGCGCCCTTTCGTTTCACGTCACCTTGTCTCAAATGCGACCCGCTCGCTGTCCGTCCTCTACCTGCGGCGTTATCTTGCTCCGGATGTGGCAGTTAGGGACGCTCCTTTTCTGCCGGCGGTTTGGGACACTCCTTGGGTAGCCGTTGGGGACGTTCTTGCTTG
>CABUUG010000076.1 GCA_902494605.1 uncultured Collinsella sp. | reverse complement strand
TAGCAGCTCGATTGATCTGGTGAACGTAAATAGAAAGACGGATGGCCGTGCGCGACTCCCCGTTAATGAGGATGTCGGAGAACACGGGCGCGCAGGAAATATCAAACCCGGTTGGAATCAAAAAACCGCGCGCAATAGCCACGGCCTTTATGGCCTGGTTGACCGCACCGGCGCCGACACACTGAATGTTGACGGGCACACCATCCTTGACCATGCCGGCGATGGCGCCGGCAACGGACGCGGGCGATGATTTGCTTGATACCTTCAGGCAATCCATGAAGAAACTCCTGCGTTTAAAAGTACGTTTTAACTGCAATAACTGTATCGTACCGAGTGGACTCGGTAAAGGCACTATTCCTCTTTGGCAAGATCGAAGGTCACAGTGATTCGATCACGCGAAACACGAATCTTTGGGTCACCGCAAAGGTTGAGATAGTACCGGGCGGCAAGGTCATTAAAGTCACGCTCCACAGCACGCGAAAACTGTGCCATGTCATCCTTGGCAATACGTAGCCCGCGACGATCCTTTGCAAGATCGACAGGAGCCGGCGCATGCGAGGACGAATCACGCTCGCGCAGCAGACGCGCGGTCACACCGCGAACGGGTTTAATCTGCCCTGCCAAAATGCGATGGGCCGTGCGCTCGGACATCTCAAGACCCAAACCCGAACAGATACGGATAAAGTCCTCGGCATCAGAGGCAAGGCCTAAACGATCGACAACCGGAAGCTCGCTCTCGTCATCAATGAACAGGAGACGCGACGTATCGAGCCGACTTGACGCCTGAGCATAAAGGGTCGCGGCAATCTCAGACGGAGAACCAAGATAGACATCGCAACCACGCAACTCCTCGAGCGCAAACTCACAAGCAGCGCGAATAATATTATGCGGACCGCGAGCACAGACATAACGTCCATCCTCATCCTTGACGGCCTGGGGCCAGCTGGACTGATCGGCACGCTCGCTGAGGCGGTCGGCCGCAACGCTCACCTTAAAGGCCGAGCCAAGATCGACACCGGACGTGACCACACGGGCCTCGTCGGTGTTCTGCTTGATCGAAAACAATGCCATGCCACGACCGTGAACGCCCCAACGGTCCATCTTCATGCTCTCGAGCTTGGAGGTAACGCGGGCATCGAAGATTCGCTCTTGCATATCCTGCGGAACGCCCGAACCGTTATCCAGAAAGACAAGCGTGCGGACGCCATCTTCCTTGGTCATAGCGAGATAGACTTTGTCGGCGCCAGCATCGCGAGCATTACGGAGCATTTCAATGACGATATCCTCGACATGCTGAATGTCGTGCTTTGCCTGGCGCCTCTCGGCCTCCGAAACGCGGAGGCGGACATAACCCTCGCCAAGGTTCTCCTCGACGCGAAGGTTGCCCTCCCCCGACATCGACGCGATAAATGAGATGAGCTCGTTCGCGTCGCTCATGTTATTTAGCGATATCGACAGCGCGGCTCTCGCGAATCACGACGACGCGCACCTGACCGGGATACTCCATCTCTTCCTCGATCTGATGGGCGATATCGTGAGCCAGGACCGTGGACTGGGCATCGGAGATCTTGTCCGGCTGAACCATGACGTGGACCTCGCGACCAGCCTGCATGGCATAGGTACGCTCGACGCCATCATGGGAGTTGGCGATCTCCTCGAGCTTCTCAAGACGCTTGATGTAGTTCTCGGCAGACTCGCGACGGGCACCGGGGCGAGAGGCAGAGACAGCATCGGCGGCCTGTACCAGGACATCGAGCACCGTGTTGGGGTCGACGTCGGCATGGTGAGCCTCGATAGCGTGGACGATAACGGGCTTCTCGCCATAACGGCGGGCAAGCTCGGCGCCGATGACGGCATGCGGGCCCTCGACGTCATGGTCGATTGCCTTGCCCAGGTCGTGCAGCAGGCCGGCGCGCTTGGCGGTCACAACGTCCAGGCCAAGCTCGGAAGCCATCACGCCGCACAGGTCAGAGACTTCGAGGGAGTGCTGAAGCACGTTCTGACCAAACGAGGTACGGTAGCGCAGGGCACCAAGGGTCTTGACGATCTCGGGATGCAGGTCGTGGATGCCGGTATCGAAGGCAGCCTGCTCGCCAGCCTCGCGCACGCGCTGCTGAACCAGGTCGGCAGCCTTGTGATACATCTCCTCGATGCGGGCGGGGTGAATGCGGCCGTCGGCGATGAGGTTCTCGAGGGCAACACGGGCGGTCTCACGACGGACCGGGTCGAAGCTCGAAAGAACGACAGTCTCGGGCGTGTCGTCGATCACGAGGTTGACGCCGGAAACCTGCTCGAAGGTCCGGATGTTGCGACCCTCGCGACCGATGATACGGCCCTTGAGGTCATCAGAGGGAATGTGCACGGAGGTAACGGTGACCTCGGCTGTGTGGTCGGCAGCGCAGCGCTGAATCGCCAGGGACAGAATCTCCTGGGCGGTCTTGTGGCACTCGGCGCGAACCTGCTGCTCGGACTCGCGAATGATCGTGGCAGCCTCGTGGGTGACCTCGCCGCGAACCTTATCGAGGAGCTCCTTGTGGGCGTCCTCGCGGGTCAGGTCGGCGATACGCTCGAGCTCAGAGGTCTGCTTGGCGCAGAGCTCCTCGAGCTCGCGGGAGCGCTTCTCGACCTGACCGGCCTGGCTGGACAGCTGGTGCTCACGCTTGTCGAGAGCGTCGTTTCGGCGATCAAGGGACTCCTCGCGCTGCATCACACGGTTCTCGAGCGTACGAATCTCGCTCTTACGCTGCTTATCCTCGGCCTCGGCGGCCTGCTTGTTCTTGATGATCTCCTCTTTAGCCTCGAGCAGAGCCTCTTTTTTGAGGGTCTCGGCCTGACGCTTAGCATCACCGATCAGGGACTCAGCCTGTGCGTGTGCCGACTGGATCTTTTCGTCGGCCTCGTGAAGACTACCCTGCTTGGCGGTGCGCATGTAGGCAATGGCGGCGATGGCACCCAAAACGATGCCAACGAGCGCTGCGATGATAGGCATGCTCACTCCTTTTTATGGATTCGTTACACAACAAAGCGAACCGTCCTTACGAACGGCTCGCGACATTTGAGTAATATGGGCGCAGCTTATGCGGGTCGGATACAGATAAACATATAAACAAACTCATCACAGATGAGCACATATCACAAAGCAAATGACAGTGTTTATCGTACGTTGAACCACAACAACTGTCAAATAAATGGCCCCGGCACGGCGGCTAAAACGCGGTGAACGGCAGGGTCACAAAACGCATACGCCTAAACCGCACATTCCTCGCGTTCGGCATCGAGACGTGCCTTAACGGCATCGGCGGCGATGCGATACGAGAAGCCCTTGCCCATCAAAAACCGAACCAGTTTTTCGAATCCGCGCGTCTCTGGAACACGCCGCTTGGCGAGCAGGGCTGACGCACGCGCCAAATCGTCTTCGACGGCAAAATAATCCTCGGGATAACCGGGAATGTCATCGAGCACGACATGACGGCGCTTGAGCTCGGTCTCGATTTTGCGCTGTCCCCAACCGCGCCGCTTGCGCTCCTCGATAAAGTACGAGCAAAAGCGGTTGTCGTCTAAAAAGTGATACTCGGTGGCGCGCTCGACGGCGAAATCGATCGCGGGCTGGTGAAAGCCGTAGCGAGCCAGCTTGTCACGGACCTCACCCGTCGCATGGTCGCGGCGCGATAGCATCTCGGTCACCATGGTAAGTGCACATTTACGCTCGATGAGCTGCACCGCCTCACGGAAGTTGTCCCAATCACAGGGAAGATCGGGGCGGTTTTTGACATACAGCCACGCGACCCGCACGGGAATCCAAATGGACCGCTCAAAACCGCCCTCAAGCTCACAATCGATATGTGCGCAAGGCTTTTTGGACGCATACCCGCTCGAGAACGAGGAGGCCGCCTTCTTATCGGGAAAGACGACCGTGGCCTCGGTCACCGTATACGACATGAGCGTAACCGCTACTCGTCGTCATCATCGAGCATGGCGGAACCATCGATGGCGTAAAGCTCGTCAAACTCCTCAGGCGCAGGCTGATCGGTCAGCTCGACCTCGGACGGAGCATCGTCATCAAACTCAAGTCCACAGGCAAGGCGGACCTTATGCTCAATCTCGTCGGCACAATCGGGGTGTTCGCGCAGGAACGCCTTGGCGGCCTCGCGACCGTTGCCGAGCTTATCCTCGCCATAGGCAAACCAGGAGCCCATCTTCTTGCAAATGCCGCACTCGACAGCCATGTCCAGAATCGAGCCCTCCTTAGAGATGCCCGTACCGTACATGATGTCGAACTCAGCAGAACGGAACGGAGCTGCCACCTTGTTCTTAACGACCTTGGCGCGCACGCGGTTACCGATAACCTCGTCCTTAAGCTTAATGCTGTCGATGCGGCGAATGTCGATACGCACCGAAGAGAAGAACTTAAGGGCGCGGCCGCCCGTCGTGGTCTCGGGGTTGCCGAACATGACGCCGATCTTCTCACGCAGCTGGTTAATGAAGATGCACGTCGTGTTGGACTTGGACAGCGAGCCGGCGAGCTTGCGGAGCGCCTGGCTCATCAGGCGAGCCTGAAGACCGACCGTAGTGTCGCCGATTTCTCCCTCGATCTCGGCACGCGGGGTCAGCGCGGCGACGGAGTCGACGACGATAGCATCGATGGCGCCGGAACGCACGAGCATGTCAACAATCTCGAGCGCCTGCTCACCCGTATCGGGCTGGGAAATCAGTACCTCGTCGATATCCACGCCGATGCGCGCGGCATACGTGGGATCAAGCGCGTGCTCGGCATCGATAAATGCCACAACGCCACCCATTGCCTGGGCCTCGGCCAGGATCTCGAGCGAAAGCGTCGTCTTACCGGAGGACTCAGGACCGTAAATCTCGACGATACGGCCGCGCGGCACGCCGCCGATACCCAGCGCGGCATCGAGGGCCAGGGCGCCCGTGGGAATGGCCTCGACCTCGAGCTCGGGGCCACCGTCGCCGTACCTCATGATGGAACCCTGGCCGAATTTCTTCTCGATCTCGGCCTTGGTGGTGGCGATCATCTCATCGCGCTCTTTACCCGTCGTGCGAGCATGAACGGTACGTACGGGACCTGAATTCTTGGCCATGAATAGCCCTCCTCTTAACAACCTGCATCGATAATAAACGAACGGCTGTTCGTGGTCAACCGTTCAGGCCAATCATATGCAGGCGGTCTTTCCAAAACCCAACCAAACGCCGACCAAACACTGACCAAATACTTGACCACAAAGGACCAAATATGAACAAGGCAGGCAAAAATACATCTACAACCAGCACAAACGCTAAATTTGTCAGAGGTCCCTATCTCCACAATTAAGGGGCCCTAAGGCCCCTTAAAACATGTCTATTCCATAGAGTTGAGCACAAGGGCAATGCGTCCCAATGCCTCCGCGACCGCATGGGCACGAACACACGAACGGTCGCCCTCATAGTGGCAGCGCACAGAGTCCACGACCGGCACGCCCCCATCGGCGGAACGATGCGCCCAGCCAATATAGAAAGTGCCCGCCGGATCGTCCTCAGTGCCACCGCCGGGGCCGGCATAACCCGTTGCGCTCACTGCAATATCGCTCTGGTACAGCTCCAGCGAACCCACCGCCATCTCGCGCGCGGTCTGATGCGACACCGCGGTATAGCGGTCGAGCGTCTCCTGCTCAACACCAAGAACACGATGCTTAATCTCATCGCAATAGGTCACCGCACCGCCACGCAGCACCGCCGAGGCGCCCGGGATATCGGCAATCGTCGAGGCGATCATACCCGCCGTCAGCGACTCAGCCGTCGAAACCGTCACGCCCCGAGCGCTCGCGCGCTCGACAATATCACGCGCCAGCTCCTCGTTATGTGCGGAAATCTGCTCAAAAGAGTCCGTCATACCCACTAGGACCTAGACCGAAAAGACGATCTTGCGGCAGTTCCAGAAGTACTGGGCGCCCGAGATAACGGTCAGGACAACGGCAACGGCGTACAGGAAGCGCGACACCGAGTAGATGCCGAGCGTCAGCGCCACCGGGCCAAGGTGCAAGCCGGCCATAGCAAAAACGCACAGGTAACCGCAAATGGAGACCATCGTGGTTGCCGTCTTGTACTTGCCGAGCTTATCGGCCGCAACGACCACACCGGCCGCACTCGCGACCATGCGAAGGGCGCTCACCAGCAGCTCGCGGAACAGGATAATGAACACGGACCACACGGTCACCATACCAAAATCCAAGAACAGCAGCAGGGCCGAGAACACGAGCAGCTTATCGGCGATGGGGTCCAAGAATTTACCGAAGTCGGTGATCTCGTTGCGCGAACGCGCCAGATAACCGTCGACCTTATCGGTGCACGACAGGATCACATACAGAATGAAGGCAGCGGCGGCGAGCGGGCCGTCGAAGGTGCTCCAATCCGTACCGGCAACACTCGTGTGAGAAAGCGCCGACACGATCATGAACACCGGGATAAAGACGATGCGAACGCACGTCACGATGTTGGCGGGCGTCCAGACACTCGTCAGTTCCTTATTGCTCTCGTTAGCCACGACGCTCTCCTACTCCACAACATGACCGATAAGCTCATAGCAGAAGCTATCGGTAAACTCGACGGTCAGAATATCGCCCACGGACGCCTCGCTGGCGTCCAGATGCACCGCGCCATCGGAATCGGGCGCCTGGAACCAGGCATGGCCGATCAGCTCGGCGCCATCCTCGGTCTCTTCGATACCGTCGACGATCACCTGGGCGCGCTCGCCCACATGTGCGGCGGTGGCGGCAAAACCGAGCGACTCGGCCAGGTCCATGGCCTCCTGGGCGCGCTCGAGCTTGACCTCTTCGTCGACCTGGCCCTCCATCTTAGCGGCCAGGCTGCCCTCCTCCTGCGAGTAGGCAAAGACGCTCGTGTAGTCAAAGCCGACGGTGTCCATAAAGTCGATAAGGTCGCGGAACTCGTCGTCGGTCTCGGTCGGGAAGCCGACCATGGCCGTGGAACGGATCACGATGCCGGGGATACGCTCACGCAGATCGCGGAACAGGTCCTCGAGCTTCTGGCGCGAACCAGAACGGCGCATAGCCTTAAGGATGCGCGCGTCGCAGTGCTGCACGGGGATATCGATATAGGGCAGCACCTCGGGCGTATCGCGAATCGTCTCGATGAGTTCGTCAGTCATGCCCTCGGGCTGCAGATAGAGCACGCGGACCCAGACGTTGTGCGGGCGCACGGCCTCGGCGACGGCACGCAGCAGCTGCGCCAGATTGCGCGGCGAGCCATCGGCGACGTCCTCGTCGGCAAAGTCGGTACCCCAGATGCCCGTGTCCTGGCCGATCAGCACGATCTCGCGCACACCGCCGGAAACCAGGTCGCGCACCTCGGAGATGATGCTCTCGGCATTGCGCGAATGATAGCGGCCGCGGATGTAGGGAATCATGCAGAAGCTGCAGAAGCGGTTGCAGCCATCGGAAATCTTGACGTAAGCGACAGCACCCTCGACGGTACGTTTGACCTGCGGGATATAGGCTGCAATCTCACGCTCGACACCCAGCACGCCATCGATGACCGCCACGATGCCATCTTCCTCGTCGGCCTTCACAAAGGCAGCGACCTCGGGCAGCTCGTCAGGCAGGTCATCGCCATAGCGCGACGGCACGCAGCCGCACATGACGATGGGACAAGAACGAACGCCGTCCTGAACCTCGTTGGCGAGCTCGAGCGTGGTCTCGATGCTCTCGGACGTTGCGGAGGCGAGGAACGAGCAAGTATTGACGATGGCGATATCGGCATCCTGCGGGTCGAATGCCTCCTCGTAGCCCGCGGCGGTCAAAAGAGAACGCATGCGGTCGGTGTCAACCTCGTTCTTAGCGCACCCGAGGGTGATGTAGAGCACGGAGCCCAACGGTGTATCCATGTTGGAGAGCGGTCCTTTCGATTGATATTAGCGGTAGTTGGTGAACTGCAGCGGCTGGCCGTAGTCCTGGTCGCGCAGGAACTGAATCACGGTCTGCAACGCGTCCTTCGAAGCAGAGGAAACACGCAGTTTGTCGGCCTCGATGGTCACCTTGACCTTGAGCTTTTGATCCTTGATGTCCTTGTTGATCTTCTTGGCGGTCGCCTGGTCGATACCCTCGACGATATGGCCGAGCACGCGCACGGTGCCACCCGATGCCGCCTGCGGAGCATCCCACGAGACAGCCTTGAGGTCGATGCCGCGCTTGATGAGCTTGGAGCTCAGCACGTCAACAATCTGTTTGGAGACAAAGTCGGCCGGGGCGTTGATCGTAAAGAGCTTGTCGCCCTTCGAAAGCTCGATCGTGGCGCCGGAATCCTTAAGGTCATAGCGCTGGGAAATCTCGCGCGTGGTCTGCTGGAAGGCGTTGTCGACCTCTTGCATGTTGACCTCGGACACGACGTCGAAGCTGGAATCTTTAGCCATGATGTTTCCTTTCGCGTACGAGCGGCCTAGTAGCTATCGTACGAATTGTCGGTAGAATCGGTGGGTGTCTGACCGTCAGTTGCGGTATCGGCGCCATCCGTGGACTGGGCATCGGTACCGTCGGTGGCATCGGTACCATCGGTGGTGTCGGTACCATC
>CABUUG010000075.1 GCA_902494605.1 uncultured Collinsella sp. | reverse complement strand
GCGGGTTCCGGATCGCCAAACGGCAGCGAGGGCTGCACCACGCCGCCCGGCAGCTTGGCCTCCGTCTTGGGCTCGCCCAACAGCTTGCCGCGACGGCGGCGGGCAGGCTTCTCGGCCTCGCGCGCAGCCTCGGCGGCCGCCTCACGCGCCTTCTCGGCAACAAACGCCGCGGCAGAGGTATCGAGCTGCACCGTCGCATGCGTGCGAGCGCTCGCAGCGACCTCGCCGGCGTGCATCACGATGACGCCGCAGGTGCTCGTCGCGACAAACTCGACCATCTTGGGGTCGGTGAAGCCCGTCACGTCGTTGACGATCGAGGCGCCGCAACGCACGGCCGCCTTGGCAACCGCCACGTGGCGCGTGTCGATCGAGACGATGGCGCCCTCTTTGGCCAGCGCGCGCACCACGGGCAGCACGCGGCGAGCCTCCTCGTCGGGGTTGACCGGGGTAAAACCGGGGCGCGTGGACTCGCCACCCACGTCGATGATGTCGGCGCCGGCGTCGAGCATCGCCAGGCCGTACTCGATGGCGGAATCCGGGTCGAAGTGCTCACCGCCATCGCTAAACGAATCGGGCGTCACGTTGAGGACGCCCATGATGCGCGGGCGGTCAAAGCTGAGCTCGTACTTTCCGCACCGCCATGTCTTGCTATCGTTCGCCATGAACATCCTCCTAAAATGCCCGCGCCGCCGCGCTCGGGCGCTGGCGGCGGGGTCGCTTTGCAATCAGTCTTTCTATTGTATCCGCGCACACGGGCTAGAACGCAAACGCGGCCGCGATGTCGCAAGAAATCAGCAGGTCGGCATTTGCATCCTGATCGGTGGGAGCAAGATTGCAAATGGCCAGCGTATCGCCGGTAAAGTAGCGCGTAAGGCCCGCCGCCGGATACACCACGAGCGAGGTCCCGCCCGCAATGAGGGCATCGGCCGCGGCGATGGCGGCAACGGCGCCGGTCAGCACACGCTCATCGAGCGGCTCCTCGTAGAGCACCACATCGGGCTTAATGCGCCCACCGCACGCAGGACACACGGGCACACCCGCGGCGTCCTCGTGCTCGCGCGAGCAAATCCATTCGGCGCTGTAGACTGCGCCGCACGTCTGGCAGACATTGCGGTGGACCGAGCCATGCAGCTCGAACACGCGCTGCGAGCCGGCCATCTGATGCAGGCCGTCGATATTTTGCGTCACCACGGCATTCAGCTTGCCGGCGCGCTCCAGCTCAGCCAGCCTGGTGTGGCAGCGGTTGGGCTTGGCGCCAAGCGCAATCATCTTGGTGCGGTAGAAGTCGAAGAACTCGGCCGGATGCGCCTCGTAAAAGCTATGCGAGAGCATGGTCTCGGGCGGGTAGGCAAACTGTTGGTGATATAGGCCGTCCACGCTGCGGAAATCGGGGATGCCACTCGCCGTGGAAACGCCCGCGCCGCCAAAGAAGACCACGCGCTTGTGGGTGCCGAACAGCTCCGCCAGCGCGGCGGAGGCCTGTTTGGAGTCCGTTATCGCCTGCGTCATATGAGTCCTCCGTCCTTGTTGGTCGGGCAGCGTCGGGCGATGTCCCAGCATGCGGCCTTTGGGTCAGCACGCGCGGTGCCCACCACCGCCCCTGTTGCGCTAATCTTAAGCCTGCCAACCCCGTCGAAAGGACACCATGCCTCAGACTTACACTTTCGCCTCGTGGAACGTCAACGGCCTGCGCGCCGTGCTCAAAAAGGACCCGAGCTTTATCCAGATCGCGCAAGAACTCGACGTCGATATCCTGGCGTTGCAAGAGACCAAGTTGCAAGAAGGCCAGGTTGATATTGACCTGCCCGGCTATCGCCAAACCTGGAGCTACGCCGAGCGTAAAGGCTATTCGGGCACTGCGGTCTTTAGCCGCCAGGAACCGCTGCGCGTGCTGCACGCCGACGCGCTGTTACCCTACGCCGGCGAGGGCGAGGCGGCCGAGCTCGTCGCCCAAGCCGCAACCGAGGGCCGCGTCTGCGCGTTGGAGTTCGACAAGTTCTGGTTTGTGGATGTCTATACGCCCAACGCCCAAAACGAGCTCGCGCGCATCGATGTGCGCATGGCCTGGGACGATGCCTATCGCGGCTTTTTGAGCGCGCTTGAGCGCGAGACCGGCAAGCCCGTGGTGACCTGCGGCGACTTTAACGTAGCGCACGAAGAGATCGACCTTAAGAACCCCAAGTCCAACCGCGGCAACGCAGGCTTTTCGGACGAAGAGCGTGGTAAGTTTACCGAGCTGCTCGACGCCGGTTTTACCGATACCTGGCGCGCGGCAAACCCCGACGTCGAGGGTGTCTACAGCTGGTGGAGCTATCGCTTTAATGCCCGCAAGAACAACGCCGGCTGGCGCATCGATTACTTCCTGGTGAGCGACGCAATCGCCGGCAACGTGCGCGACGCCGGCATCCGCGGCGATATCTTCGGCAGCGACCACTGCCCCGTCACCCTCACGCTAGAGCTCTAGCGCCAAGCAATTCCTGGGGGACAGAGGAAAACAGATCATGTGACCCCTCTCCCCCTATAAGTTGCGGTGGAGTAGTTCCTGTTTGGGCAGCAAATAGCCAAAAACGAGAACTATTCCACCGCAAGTTCGTGTGGGAACGCGAAATGCCCTACAGTCCGTATTTCACGACGACACGGTTAATGCGACGGCACCAAGGCTTGTACAAGGCGGCCAAAAACACGCAGGTCGCAAGGCCGTGCGTGATATCGAACGGCACCGCCGTGGCAAGACGTGCCACGGCACCCGCCCAAGTAAGCGGCCGTACAAATCCAATGATGTCATACGCGTTGATCACGACGCCATAGAGCAGGCCCGACGCAAAGCCGTACGCCAGCAGCGCTGGCATGCGCACGGTGCCGTCGGCGCGGTCGAACGCACCCGCATACGCCAGCGCACCGCCAACGTATCCCACGAGCCCCCAGGCATACATCTGCCACGGCGTCCACATGCCCTGTCCAAAAAAGAAATTGCTGGTCAGCGCCGCCAGCGCGCCAACCATAAAACCGTTGCGGCGACCAAGCGTCGCCCCCGCGATAATGGCGATGGCGCTCACCGGCTTAAAGTCGGGAATGGGCCCAAACAGGATGCGCCCCGCCGCCGCCAGCGCCGCCAGCACCAGCGTGGGCATAATCTGGCGCAATCCCGGACGAGATGCCTCGTAACCCGCAAAGAACAGCGCGAGCACCAGCGCCACCACGACAAGCATGGCAAGCGCCGCCTGCTCAACACCCGCCAGCAACGCCGCAGCCATTACCGCCGGCACCGCCAACAACAGCGAGATCTCCAGTTTTGCAAGCAAACGCGAGAAACGACAGTCCGTCATCCCATCACGCCCTATAGAACACGTTGTCGGCAAAGAAGTCGGCCGGCGGCTCCATGCAGGCAATCTCGCCGTCAAACATCATGGCGACGTCGTCGGCTACCTGCTCGGCAAAGTCCAAATCGTGCGTAGCCATGATGACGGTGCCGCCAGCCTTCGCATGGTCACGCAGGGCGCGGGCGATGATGCGGCGGCTGAACAGGTCTAGACCCTTGGTGGGCTCATCGAGCAATAGCAGTTCGGGGCCGATTAGCAGCAGTTTTGCCAATGCAAGCAGTTGACGCTGCCCGCCCGAAAGATCGTACGGATGGCGTCCATCCAGACCCGACAACCCCAAGCTCGCCGCACGCTCCCGCGCCACGGTCTCGTCATATCCGCAGGTCGAAGCCCATTCCATCAGCTCGTCGCGAACCGTATCGGCAACCAGCAATGCTTTGGGATTCTGAGGCAGCAGCGCCGCCGAGGCCGCTCCGCGCACCATGCGGCCGCGCTGCAGCTTGGCGGTCTTCGCCAGCACCGAGAGTATCGTCGACTTACCGCATCCGTTGCCGCCCACGATCGCATGCACCGCACCGGCCGAAAACGCCACGTCGAGCCCGCGCAGCACCCAACCGCCCGCGCGATCGTAGCGAAACCAGCCTTCCGACAGGGTGGTAGCCGACCCGCCGTGCATTTTTTGGAGTATTCTGCTTCCATCCGTGCGCGGGAAGGCTTCCGAGCCATTCTCGAGCGACGTTTGCGCCACAAATTCGGACGATTTGTCCAATTCTGAACTTTTTTTCGCGCTCGATACGTCCCCGGGCGGCTCCAGAGAGCCCAAATTGTCCTCACGCCTGCTGAATACTCCGTTTTTTGCACATCGGATGGCACCCCACCCCAACATGTCATCGGAAAACAGCGATTCTCGGCGTCCCAAAGAAGCCATATCCGCCACCTCGCGCACGCGACCGTCCTCAATCCGGTACGCACGCGTCGCGTATTCGAGCATTGGGCGCGGCTGATGCGTCGCCACAACAACAGTGCAGCCCAGCTCGCGATTCACACGAAACAGCGCGTGCAGGAAATTCTTCTCAGCAACGGGATCGAGCTGAGACGTGGGCTCGTCGAGCAGCAGCACGCGCGGGCGTAATGCCAGCACAGCCGCCAGCGACAGCAGCTGTTTGCGCCCGCCCGAAAGCGTATCGGTGTCGCGGTGGAGCCAATCTTCCAGCCCAAAGAAATAGCTGGTCTCAGATACGCGACGGCGCATCTCATCACGCGCTAGCCCCAAGTTTTCCAGACCAAACGCCATCTCGTGCCACACGGTTTCGCACACGATCTGGTTCTCGGGATCCTGGAACACATAGCCCACGCGCTCCGCCGATGCCCGCACATCCATGTCGGCGACGGGCTCGCCCAGCACGCGCAGCTCGCCGGAGCGCGTACCCGCCGGCGCGATCTCGGGCTTGAGCAGCGACAGCAGCGTCGACTTGCCCGAACCGGTACCGCCAACAAGCAGTGCAAACGCACCTTGGGAAACACGCCAATCAAGCCCCTCGAGCACCGGTGCCTCGGCCCCGGGATAGGCAAAACTAAGGCCTCGCACCTCAATCGCCGGCGCGGCCGAGCCATATGCCACACCCGCCGCCGAGCTCCTATCCAACCGAGCCATCAGCCAAACCTCTTCTCATCAATCGCGTGCGACGCGCAAGGCAGCATCATCCAGGCAGCGTACACGACATAGCCCAGCCACGGCGCCGGCACCGATAGTTGCGGGTAAAACGAATACTGCATCGTCGCAGTCCACGCCACTGCCGTCGTGGCCATGCCAAACAGCGCAAGTCCAACCAGCGCGGCAACATCGCCGCGCCCCAGCCGATACCGCGCATACGTCGTTCGACGCGTCGCGGCGCCCCACCCACGGGAGCGCATGGCGTCCGCGCGCTCCAGCGAATCTTCCATGCCCCAGCCCATCAACACGCTCGACGCCCGCAGGCGCGATCGCACGGGATCGGTGGGCACGCGGCCCGGCACATCAATCGCATCCTGCACCGCCAGCACCGTACGACCGCGGCGTAAAAACTGCGGGATAAGCCTCATGCACATCGAGATCATGAGCGCAATCACCGGTGCGGCATTGCCCAGCAGCGCGAGCACCTTGTCGTATTCGAGCATCGACGCCGCGGCCTCAAACCACAGCACGCTCGCCACAAACAGCCCGCCCATGCACAGGCCGTATACCATGCTTTCCAGATACACCGCGCGCATGCCAATACGGAACAGCTCCGTCGAGCCCGAGGCGCTAAACAGCGGATTGACCAGCGCGATAATCAAAATCACCGGCAGCTGCCAGCGGAGTGCGCCCAGCGTGCGGGCAGCCCCGCGCGTCGCAAATCCATACGCCAGCCCGCCCGCAAGTGACAGCGCAATCAGCACCGGCTGCATCGAGAACATGGTGAGCCCCAGCGTCAGCACCATGTAGAGGGCCGGCACAGCCGGATGCGACATCGAGAATGCCGCGACGGGCTCGCCGCCAAACTCCTCTTGTATGTTGTCCACGGGCACCCCCGTCCCCTCGCTCAAACGACAGCTCCGCAGCACCGCCAACGCCGCACGCAAGCAGCGCAAACGCCACGCCGGCGGCACCGACATCGGCCGCCATGAGCCAATCGCTACGCGCTCAACATATGCCTGCGGTATCATATTGCGCCGTGTATCGTTTCCAAACACACGTCTCTATAACGTAACAGGAGATCACATGGACGCAACCGCAATTATCCTCGCTGCCGGCGAGGGCACCCGCATGAAGTCGAACCACTGTAAGGTTTCGCACAAGATCCTGGGCAAGCCCATGGTCCAGTGGATCGTCGACGCCACCATCAAGGCCGGCTGCAGCCGCGTCGTGGTCGTCATCGGCAGCCACGCCGACGAGATGCGCGCCCTGATCGACGGCGCCTACGCCAACAGCGCCACCAAAGTCGAGTGCGTTGAGCAGACCGAGCGCCTGGGCACCGGTCACGCCGTGAAGGTCGCGCTCGAGGCCTGCGGCATCACGCAAGGCCCCGTCGTCGTGCTCAACGGCGACCTGCCGCTCATCACCGCCGACACCGTCGCCAAGTTCGCGCAGACCGTCGCCACCGGCGAGCTCGCCTGCACCGTCATGACCATGACCCCGCCCGACCCCTTCGGCTACGGCCGCATCAAGCTGGGTGCCGACGGCCAGATCGAACACATCATCGAGCAGAAGGACTGCACACCCGAGCAGGCCGCCACGCTGCTCGAGTGCAACGCCGGCTGCTACGCCTTCGACGGCGCGCAGCTCGCCGCGCACATTGACGAGATCGGCAACGACAACGCGCAGTCCGAGTACTATCTGCCCGACATGCTCGAGATCCTCAAGGGCCACGGCCAGGCAGTCTCCATCTTCCACTGCGATGACTACCGCGACGGCCTGGGCGTCAACAGCCGCATCCAGCTCGCGCAGCTCACCGCCATCGCGCGCGACCGCATCAACGAGCACTGGATGGCCGAGGGCGTTACCTTCATCGACCCCACGCAGGCCTGGATCGGCCCCGACGCCACCATCGGCCGCGACACCGTCGTGTGGCCGCAGACGCACCTGATCGGCCACGTCACCGTGGGCGAGGAGTGCCAGCTCGGCCCCAACAGCCGTCTCACCGACACCACCGTCGGCAGCGGCTGCATCATCGATGAGACCATCGCCATCGAGGCCGTCATCGAGAACGGCGTCGACTGCGGCCCGCGCGCCTACCTGCGCCCGGGTACCCACATGCTCGACGGCTCCAAGGCCGGCACGCACGTGGAGATCAAGAAGTCCACGATCGGCGAGGGCTCCAAGGTGCCGCACCTGTCCTACATCGGCGACACGACCATGGGCTCCGGCGTCAACGTGGGCGCCGGCTCCATCACCTGCAACTACGACGGCGTACACAAGCACAAAACCGTCATCGGCAAGGATGCCTTCATCGGTTCCGATACCATGATGGTCGCGCCCGCCCAGATTGGCGACGGCGCGCTCGTGGCCGCCGGCTCCGTCATCACTGAGCCGGTCCCGGCAGACGCACTCGGTCTGGGCCGCGCCCGTCAGGTAAATATTGAGGGCTGGGCCGCCGATTATCGCCGCCGCCTGCACGAGGACGACGAGGTATAACGTTTTACCAAGCATCTAAGGAGCCGCTTCCGTGGGGACGGCTCCTTTTTCTATGCTGACCTGCGCGGCCGGATGAGTGGTCGGTTCGTGTCCGTTGACGGTAAAGACGTTATCAAGACTCGATAAACCCCGTCGCGCGGTTACAATGCAAAAAGGCATCTATATGGCATTCGATATATAAAGGAGAAGGGTAATGCCGATTAATGATCCCGAGAAGTCGGAGAATATGCGCAAGTCCATCCGCGTGTATTCCGGTTCCTCCAACCGTCCCCTCGCTCAGAAGATTGCTGAGTACCTTGGGGTCGAGCTTTCGGGCCTTACGCTAAAGCAGTTCGCCAATGGTGAGATTTACGCCCGCTACGACGAGACCGTCCGCGGCGCCGACGTCTTCCTGATTCAGTCCGTGGCCGGCGGCAACGTCAACGACATGCTCATGGAGCTGCTCATCGCCACCGACGCTGCCAAGCGCGCATCCGCCCGCTCCATCACCGCCGTTATCACCCACTACGGCTATGCCCGCCAGGACCGCAAGGCCGGCCCGCGCGAGCCCATCACCGCCCGCCTCGTCGCCAACCTGCTCGAGCGCGCCGGCGTCAATCGCATCATCACCCTCGACCTGCACCAGGGCCAGATCCAGGGCTTCTTTGATATCCCGGTTAACCACCTGTCCGCGCTGCCGCTGTTTGGCCAGTACTACAACGACATGCACTTCGACACCGACAACCTGGTTGTCGTCTCCCCCGACGTGGGTCGCGCCAAGGCCGCCAAGAAGCTGTCCGACATGCTCGGCTGCGACCTGGCCATCGCCCACAAGGGCCGTCCGCGCCACAACGCCGCCGAGGTCATGGGCATCATCGGTGACATCAAGGGCAAGACCTGCATCATCAACGACGACATGATCGACACCGCTGGCACCCTGTGCGCCAACGTCAAGGAGCTCAAGGCTATGGGCGCTGGCGACATCTACGTCTGCGCCACCCACGGCATCTTCTCCGGTCCGGCCATCGAGCGTCTGAACGACGCCCCGATCGTCGAGTGCCTCGTCACCGACGCCATTCCTGTCGAGGTCGGCGGCAAGATCAAGACCATCTCGGTCGCCGAGGAGTTCGCTCAGGCCATCTCCGCCGTTTACCACGAGGAGCCCGTCTCCACGCTCGTCGGCGGCGACTTTGCGCTGTAGTCGCATCGTCCTTGTACACCGGCGCATCGCCGTAGGGCACAAAGGAACAAAAAGGCCTG
>CABUUG010000074.1 GCA_902494605.1 uncultured Collinsella sp. | reverse complement strand
ACGGCCTGTATTGTGCCGTCACTCGATACCACGGAGCACGCGCGGCCTTCCTCGCGTGCCTCGATGCAGAGCTTCTGCACCACGGTATCGGCAGAGCCACCCGTCGGCGAAAACTCGATGCGCACGCCGCGGGCCGGCAGGTTGGGACGTTCACTGGAGATATTGCCCGCGCCGTCAAACACGATCACGGCCTCGTAACGGCCCTGGGCAAAGGCAGCAACGTCGTTAATGAGGGCGGTGCGCGCCATATCGTGGACGTCGCTGGAATACGGATCGTCGGAATGGTCGTACACGAGCTTTTCGTAGCGCGGCGTGCAGTGGATCACGTTGTAACCGTCGACCACCAGCAGCTCGGGCTTGTTGGAGTGCACCGTCGAGACTGGGGCGGCGATAGCCTGCGCAAACGCATTGCCGCCCACGCCGTAGGTCGCGGCCGAAACAATCGGCTTGGCCGAGCCCTCGCCAAAGCGCTTGGCCTTGGACTTGGCACGGTTCTTTTTGGACATGCGCTACTCCTCCCCCATGAGCTCGCCGGCGTTGCGGCGCAGCCACTCAAAGCAGAGGGCCGTAGTCGCCTGGGCAACATTGAGGCTCTCGGTCATGCCGCGCTGGGGAAGCTTGGTCAAAAAGTCGCATTTCTCGAGCACCAGACGCGAGATGCCGTCGCCCTCGGAACCCATGACGAGTGCCACGCGGCCCTCGAAGGGGGCATCCCAGCAGCTGCCCTCGGCGTGCTCAGAGGCACCGCCCACCCAAAAACCGGCGGCTTTGAGGTCATCGAGCGCACGAGCGATATTGGGGACCTGCGCGATGGGCAGATGCATAACGGCGCCGGCAGAAGTCTTGTAGCTACCCACCGTTACGCCGGCGGCTCGTTTGTTGGCGATGATGACGCCCGCTGCGCCCACAACCTCGGCAGAGCGCACGATGGCGCCAAAGTTACCGTCGTCGGTCACATGGTCGAGCACAACGACAAGCGCCGGACCGTCGCCCGCGCGGTCGAGGATGTCGGCGACATCGGCATAGGGGAAGTTGCCAACCTCGAGCGCGATGCCCTGGTGAGCGCCATGGCTCGACAGTGCGTCGAGCTGCGCGCGCGGCACATACTTAATGCGGACGCCCGCGGCGTTGAGGTCATCGACCAGACGCGACAGGGCGGCATCGCGCTCCCCGCCCTCGGCAATGAGCGCGCACTTGATGGGAAAACCGGTACGCAGCGCCTCGGCGGCAGCACGACGGCCTTCGATAAACTCACCCTTGGGAGCCTGGACAGCGTCGCGGCCACGCTCGCGCTGCGGACGTGCAGCCTGGGTACGATCTCGCTGGCCCTTGGGAGCGGCAGCGCGGTCGTTGCGGTGAATCGGACGCGAGCCAGAAGCGGCCTGCTTGCCGCCACGAGGCGCACGCTTGCGATTGTCGGCCATAAAGCGGCCTCCTTAAAATAGATAACGAACAAGAATCGACCGTCCGAGCCACGGCACCTTGCCTTTCAATCGTCAGGCATGACCACCAGGTCGATGCCCTCCTCTTTCAAGGCAATCCGCCGCACCTCGAACGGTCGACAAATACTAGAGGGTCTTAATACGAGTACCCGCGGCCGTATCCTCAATGGTGAGGCCCAGGTCCTTGAGCTGGTCGCGGATGGCGTCGGCCAGATCCCAGTTCTTGGCGGCACGGGCCTCGGCGCGGGCCTCGAGAATCTTGGCAGCAGCCTCGTCCACGTCGTCGCCCGTGTAGGCGACCAGGCCGGCGGCAACGCCCAGCAGGCCCAGCGGCAGCTCGACCTTGGGCTCGGGAAGCTCGACGCCAAACGTATCGAGCAACTCGGCCAGCGTGTCGGCGGCGGCAAGCGCGGCGGCCTTGTCGGCAGCGTCGCCCGCCTGCTCCAGGTACTGGTTGCATTCAGTGACAAAGCCAAAGACGGCACCCATGGCACCGGCGGTGTTAAAGTCGTCGTCCATGCACTCCTTAAAGGCGGCGCGGGTCTCGGCGGCCTTGGCGGCAAACGCCTCGGATGCTGCCTCATCGGCATCGGCCGTCGCATGGTTCGCGGCCCAGCGCAGGTTCTCGACCGTACCGGCGATACGCGTGAGCGAGTTCTCGGCACCCTCCAGGCGCTCCCAAGAAAAGTCGAGCGGCGAGCGATAGCTCGTCTGCAGCATCAGCAGGCGCAGGGCCGCGGCAGAGTGCTGCTCGAGCACCTCGGCCAGCGTAAAGAAGTTTCCGAGCGACTTGGACATCTTCTCGCCGTCTACCAGCAGCATGCCCGTGTGCATCCAGGTGTTGGAGAAGCCCTGGTGCCAGGCGCAGGTGGCCTGAGCGCACTCGTTCTCGTGATGCGGGAAGGCAAGGTCGGAGCCGCCGCCGTGGATGTCGATCGGAGTGCCCAGGTAGCGATGCACCATGGCGGCGCACTCGGTGTGCCAACCGGGACGGCCCTCGCCCCAGGGGCTCGGCCAGCTGGGCTCGCCGGGCTTGGCGGCCTTCCACAGGGCAAAGTCGAGCGGGTCGTTCTTGTCCTCGTTCTCCTCGATGCGCGCGCCAACCATAAGGTCGTCGATGTTGCGGCCCGAGACCTGACCATAGTTGGGATCGCTGCGCACGGCAAAGTACACGTCGCCGTTATCGGCGGCATAGGCATGGCCCTGCTCGATAAGCGTCTTGATCATGGCGATCATGGGGCCGATCTCTTTGGTGGCACGAGGACGCACATCCGGATCGAGCACGTTGGCGGCGCGCATGACGCCGATGAACTTGTCGGAGAACTCCGTTGCGACCTCGGCGGCAGTGCGGCCCTGCTCGTTGGCGCGCTTGATGATCTTGTCATCGACATCGGTGAGGTTCTGGGCGAATGTGACCTCGTAGCCGCTCGCGATGAGCCAGCGGCGGATCACGTCAAAGCTGATGAACGTGCGGGCATTGCCGATGTGGATGTTGTCGTAGACCGTGGGGCCGCACACGTACATGCGGACCTTGCCGGACTCGATGGGCTGGAATTCTTCCTTTTTATGGGTAGCGCTGTTGTAGATACGCATTCGTTACTCCTTAACGGTTTTCTGTAGCAGGCAGACGGCCCAGGCGCCGATTCCCTCGCCCTGGCCTTCCCAACCGAGCTTTTCGGTCGTAGTGGCGGCGACGCCCACGTTTTCGACGTCAACGCCCAGGGCATGGGCAAGGTTGGCGCGCATGGCATCGCGGTGCGGGGTGATCTTGGGTTGCTGACAGGCAATGGTGCAATCGGCATCGACAAACTCGAAGCCCAGCTCGCGCGCATAGTCCATTACGCGGGCGAGCAGCACCATCGAATCGGCACCCTCATAGGCGGGGTCGGTATCGGGGAATAGCTTGCCGATGTCTCCCCCGCGACAGGCGCCCAGAATGGCGTCGGCCAAGGCGTGCGCGAGCACATCGGCATCCGAGTGGCCCAGCAGGCCGCGCTCGTAGGGAATGTCGACACCGCCGATGATACATCGACGCCCCTCCACCAGACGGTGAACGTCGTAGCCATGGCCAATGCGCAGGTTACTGAACATGGGGAAGGTCCTCTCCCTCGGCCATGCGGCCAAGCAGGATCGCGGTTACGGGACGCAAGTCCTCGGGCACCGTCACCTTAAGGTTATCGCGCGGGCTCTGGACGCAGCGGACGCGCCCACCCATGCGCTCGACCAGCGACGAATCATCGGTGCCGGTAAAGCCCTCGGCAATAGCTGCGGTGTGGGCGCGCTTCATAGCATCGACGCTAAAGATCTGCGGCGTCTGCGCGGCCCAATAGAGCTCACGCGGCGGCGTCTCGACGATATTGTCGCCATCGACGATCTTGAGCGTGTCGATCGCGGGCTGGCCGCACACGACACCGTCGAGAGCACGGTCGCTCACGAGCACGTCGATAGCGTGGTCGATGGCCTCGGTCGCAATGAGCGGACGAGCGCCATCGTGAATGGCGACGTATTCAAAGCCCGCCGGAACCGCATGCACGCCGGCACGGGTGGAATCCTGACGGGTATCGCCGGCATCGGCAAAGCTGATGGGCGTGTCATAGTCAAACGGGTCGATGGCCAGGCGGCGCATCTCGGCACGGCGCTCGGCAGGACACACCACTACAATGTGGCCGACCTTGTCGCTACGATCGAACGCGCGGATGGACCAGCTCATAAGCGGACGGCCCGCCACGTTAACGAGCTGCTTGCCGCCGGGGTTACCAAAGCGCTGGCCGCTGCCACCGGCAACGACCACGGCGCATACGGGCGCCATTATGCGTTCCCCTGTTTGGTGCCCTTCATGCGGTACAGCGAGTCCGCAAGAATGGCAGGGTTGTTGACGCCAAAGTCGCCCAGGCGCTCCGGATCCTCGCTGATGTCATCCATGAGCTCCTGCAGCGAGCCGTACTCGTCGACGATCTTCTCGGCCACGCCGTCACGCACGACGGACACGCGCGAAAGCGTGCGCAGGCCCAGCGGTGTCATGACGGAGTCCTCGTCCAGGTCGTCATAGCCCAGAACTGCCGCCACGTGCTGCGGGTCAGACAGGTCCTTAGGCGTCATGCGACTCAGCTCGGCGCGAATCTTCTCGGCGTTGGCCTCAGAGGAATCGCTTGCGTAGTCGCGGATCATCAAGTCGTATTCGGTATCCATGCTGGAGCCCGCGAGCTGCTCAAGCTGCATCTGCACGAGCTTGCCCTGGTTACCCAGCTTGACGATGCAATCCTTAAGCTCGGTCTTTGCCTGTTGCATGATCTCGAAACTCGAGAAAATGCCGGTGATGTCGGCGAGCGTGACGTAGTCGTCGAGCTCGAGGGCCGTCAGGCGCAGCAAGGAGCGGTCGAGCGACTGACGGGTGGTCTGGAGCGTGGCGACGAGCTGGTTGACCGAGCTCATGATGGTGGTGACGGGCTGGATCTCGTAGCTCTTGCCGTGAACGTACACGTTAACGACGGCGCGACGGGCCGAGACCGAGATCACGATGGCATCGGTGAGCACCGACATGCGAGCGGCAGTACGGTGACGCATGCCCGTCTCACTCGTGGCAAGCGAGGGATCGGGATTGAGGTGGAAGTTGGCGCGCAGGATCTGGGTGAGGTCGCCATCGATAACGATGGCGCCGTCCATCTTGGAAAGCTCGAACAGGCGGTTCGAGGTAAACGAAATGTTGAGCGGGAAGCCGTCGTTACCGGCAGCGAGCACGTTTTCGGTGTCGCCGACGCAGATAAGGGCGCCCAGGTGACCGGCGATGATCATGTCGAGGGCGGTGCGGATCGGCTGACCAGGTGCCGTCAGGCGGATGGCCTGTTCCATACGCTTTTGCAGCTCGTTCTTATCCAAGGCATCGCTCCCATCGTATACGCTCCATAAACGTCAATAAGTTTCTCACGGTTTGCCCCTGTGACGCCCGCAAAATCCGATGCTTACAGAATGAGCGAACACAGCTGAGAGCCCAATCCAAATGAGCTGCTTATGTGGTAGCATCGGGATTCGCATAAATGAGGGAGTAGTCGCGTGATCGGGTTCGCCTCCGGTGGCGCGGCAAGTCAACACACTGGCCGATGCGGCCTGGCTTGCCTTAATGAACGAGACTCGTGGCTGTGCGCGCAACGCGTACGCCACGGGTCTTTTTTGTTACTCCCCCAAGAGGTACACGCGGGCCCGCCCGCAGAGAGGGAGCCAGACTATGGGACTCGCAGAGCTCGTGTTGCTCGCCGTTGGCCTTTCGATGGACGCCTTTGCCGTTTCCATCTGCAAGGGCCTTGGCATGAAGAAGATCAACCTTAAAGTCGCCGTGGTGCTCGGCCTGTTCTTTGGCGGCTTTCAGGCCGGCATGCCCGTAATCGGATGGGCGCTCGGCAGTCAATTCATGGGCTTCATCGGACCCATCGACCATTGGATCGCCTTTATCCTTTTGGCCTTCATCGGCGGCAAAATGCTGTGGGAAGCCTTTACTGAGGACGAGAACGAAGGCGACGGCAAGGATGCCGAAAAGATCGACCTGGGCGAATATCTAATCCTTGCCATCGCCACCTCGATTGACGCGCTTGCCGTGGGCATCTCGTTTGCCGCGCTCTCGGTCGATATCGTTCCCGCCGTGTCGCTCATTGGCATCACGACCTTTGTCTTCTCCGTTGCCGGCGTAGCGATCGGCCACACCTTTGGCGCGCGCTACGAAAAGCCCGCCACCATCGTGGGTGGCGTCGTGCTCGTCCTCATCGGGCTTAAGATCTTGCTTGAGCATCTGGGGATTCTCGCACTGTAACGAATAACGGCCGCCCGGCATTACGCCAAGCGGTCGTTTTCATAGCCAGCCGTTTTAGAGCGGCTTAACTAAGGCGACCTTTACGCAGCGAGGCGCTTGAGGACGTCGATGAGCAGCTCGTAGAAGCGCTCGGCAGAAGCGAGCTCCATGCTCTCGTCCGGGGTATGGACATCGGAGAGCGTCGGGCCCACGGCGATGGCGTCCAGGCCGTGCAGGGCCTCAGCAAACAGGCCGCACTCAAGGCCAGCGTGAATGGACTCGATGCGCAGCTCGGAGCCAAAGAGCTCTCGATAGCTCTCGACAAAGACTTCGCGGACCGGCGAATGCTCGGCATAGCTCCAGCCGGGATACTCGAACTCAAACTTGGCGTCGAAGCCCAGGACATCGGCAAGCGTCTGCAGGCGGTCCTTGAACTCGTTCTGCAGCGAGGTGATCGAGGAGCGCGGGGACAGCATAATCTTGACCTCGTCATCGGAGGTGGCGACCACGCCGATGTTGGAGGAAACCTCGACGGAGCCGTCGGTGGCGACGTTGCGGCGAATCACGCCGTTAGGGGCAAGACGCAGGGCGCGGATGAGGGCAAGCGCGGACTTCTCGTCCATGGCCTCGACCTCGGCGTCGTCGGCAATCTCGACGGTGCAGGTAAAGCCGGGGTCGAAGACCTCGAGCTCGGCAGTGACGTCGGCGATGATGCCCTTTGCGATCTGGGCCGCGGCCTCGGCGGCAGCGTGATCGGCATAGACCAGAACGGCCTTGCACTCACGGTTGATGGCGTTGTCCTTGGTGCCGCCGTTGAAGCTGACGATGGCGGGCTCGCCGGCGACCATCAGGCGGTCGATGATGCGGGCCATGATGAGGTTTCCGTTGCCGCGCTCCAGGTTGATATCACTGCCGGAGTGGCCGCCCAACAGACCGGAAATGTCGAGCGTGAGGGTGCTACCGGTCTTGTGCTCGCGCACGATGGGGCAGGTGTAGGTAACGACGACGCCGCCGGCGCAGCTGACGGTGGCAACGCCCTCCTCCTCGGAGTCGAGGTTGATCATGGTGCGGGCGCTGATCTGGGACTTGTCGAGCGTCTCGGCGCCAACCAGGCCGGTCTCCTCGTCGGTGGTGAACACGCACTCGAGGGCCGGATGGGCAATCGAATCGTCGTTGAGCACAGTAAGCATAAGCGCGACGGCGATACCATTGTCGGCGCCCAGGGTGGTGCCGTTGGCGGTAAGGACGCCGTCCTTGACGACCAGGTCGATACCATCGGTCGTAAAGTCGTGCTCAACGGAGCCCAACTTGTCGCACACCATATCGATGTGGCCCTGCAGCATCACGGTCGGGGCATTCTCGGCGCCGGCAGATGCGGGCTTGCGAATGATGACGTTGTAGACCTCGTCCTGATACACATCGAGACCGCGCTCCTTGGCAAACGCGACCAGGAAATCGCTGATGCCCTTCTCGTTGCCAGACCCACGGGGGATCGCGCTGACCTCCTCAAAGAAATGGAACAGCTGGGCGGGCTCGTAGCCGGTAATCTTGTAGTCCATGGTGCCTCCTTGGCGCAACTGGTTAGACAGTAAGACATGCGACTTGTATATTCCCAGACTTTGCGTGCATAAACCAGTCGAAAACGCCGAGCGCCCTCGCATCATCGGCTAACGGTGGACCGTATAGCGTAACGGTCACAACTTCCGCAGCTCTACAAATCGAGGCGCCCTTTCCGGAGCGCCTCGATTGCGCGTATCAAATTGTCGCCACGCCCTACAGCGCGCCGGAACCGGCTTGCATCATGCCGCCGGGGCCCGAGGTCACGCCGCCGCTCACGGGCGCGACGTTGCCGGTGTGCGGAGCCGCCGGGGCGGTATCGCCACCGAGCGTGCCCGCCGGACGCGGTGCCGGAATCTCGCCCGTGCCGTGACTAAAGACAAACTTGCCGTCGGCCACATCGCACTGAACGGTATCGCCCTCGCCCCACTCACCGGCCAGCAGTTCCTCGGACAGCGGGTCCTCAATGAGCTTTTGGATGGCACGGCGCAGCGGACGCGCGCCATTGGTGAGGTCGGTGCCCTCGGCCACAATCTTGTCGTAGGCCGCATCGGTGAGCTTGATGTTCATGCCGTTGGCAATCAGGCGTTGACGCAGGTCGTCCACCAGCAGGTGCGCGATCTTGGTCAGATTCTCGCCCGAAAGCTTCTGGAACACCACGATGTCGTCGATACGGTTGAGCAGCTCGGGGCGGAACAGGCGCTTAAGTTCGCCCATCGCACGACCCTTAATCTCGCTCGAGGTAAGACCCTGCTCGCCGGTGGTGCCAAAGCCAACGCTCGCATCCTGCGCAATCTCGCGGGCGCCCACGTTGGACGTCATGATGATCACGGTGTTGCGGAAGTCAACCGTCTTGCCCTGGCTATCGGTCAGACGACCCTCCTCCAGCACCTGCAGCAGGATGTTGAAGATGTCGGGATGCGCCTTCTCGATCTCGTCGAACAGCACGACCGAGTACGGGTGGCGACGAACGGCCTTGGTGAGCTGGCCGCCCTCGTCGTGACCGACGTAACCCGGAGGGCTACCGATGAGCTTGGAGACCTCGAACTCGCTACCGAACTCGGACATGTCGAAGCTGATGAGTGCATCCTTGCTGCCAAAGAGGTACTCGGCGAGCGT
>CABUUG010000073.1 GCA_902494605.1 uncultured Collinsella sp. | reverse complement strand
GGCAGGCTTGCTCAAAGGCCTCGTCGGTAAAGTTGGTGGCCTTGCGACGAGCGTTGAAGCTGCCCATGCCGCAGTAGATGGCGTCTGCCCCGGCAGCAAGCGCGGCGGCAAAGGGCTCCGGGCCTCCGGCGGGTGCCAAGAGCTCGGGTCTGCGGTTGGTGGTTCTACTGGCGGTTGCGGTCATATCCTGCCTTTCAAAATGCTCAGATATTCAAAAGTATAGTGGTGCTGTTGCGGCGGACGAGCCCTGTGGCCCAAGCAGGACAAAGTCTTCAGCAGCCCTTGCAGCAAAAATGATCCGTTTCCCTCCGTCCCCAGCGGATCAGGTGATCCATAGGTGGCGGAGGAAAACGGATCATTTTGAGCTTCACTGTCCGGTCGTGCCGTTCAGCGGCCGACAGGCACCGTTGGGCGATAAAATATTCTCGCAACGTGATAATAATCTTGCATTGCGCGGAAACCTTGAGTACTATCCCAAATCAAGCGCGGTGTTCAGACCGAATTGTGCCTCCCGGTGTGAACGCCGCGCTCACGCTCTCTATCTGATCGTAAGGAGAAAAACATGAGCAAGACCGTCGTGTCTTCCGATAACGCACCTGCAGCCATCGGCCCGTATTCCCCCGGCATCCAGACCGGCAACATGGTGTTCCTGTCCGGCCAGCTGGGCATCGACCCCGCAACCGGCAAGATGCCCGAGGGCGTCGAGGCCCAGGCTAAGCAGTCCCTTGCTAACGTCGAGGCCCTGCTGACCGCTGCCGGCGCCACCTTTGCCGATGTCGTTAAGACCACGGTCTATCTGGCCGACATTGCCGACTTCGCTGCCGTGAACGAGATCTACGCCTCCAAGTTCGAGGCTCCGTTCCCCGCGCGCAGCGCTTTCCAGGTTGCCGCCCTTCCGGCCGGCGGTCTGGTCGAGATTGAGGTCGTCGCCGCTCTCTAAGGGGTTGGCAACAACTAAACATGACATGCAAAAAGACCCTGCAGTGCGTGTGAACTGCAGGGTCTTTTGTCAAGCGATGCGACAAAAATGATCCGTTTTCCTCCGTCCCCAAGGAGTCAGCGGGTTAGCCTTCCTTGCGGACTTTTTGCAGGTAGCGGTAGACGCTGGGCTCCGAGATGCCCAGCGCGGTGGCGGCGCAGGCTACGGCGCCCTTGAGCATGAACACTCCGTTGCCGTTGAGGTGGCGAATGACTTCCACGCGGTCGCTTTGACCAAGCGACGTCACATCCAGCCCGCGAGCGCTCAGCAGCTCGGAAATACTGCGGTCGATGAGCTCCTGCGTGGACTCCGAAAGGCTTTCGACCTCGATGGGGGAGGGCTCGGTGCGTGCGGGAGCGGCGTCAAAGCAGGCCATAAGCTGCTGGGCCATGGCACTGATGTTGCGCACGGCCGAAAGATCGGTGTTGACGCAGAGCATGCCGACGATCTCGCCGTCCTCGCGAATGAAGTACGTCGCCGACTCCAGCGTCTTGCCACCGGCACCGCGGCCTTCGTAGCCCGTAATGAACGGCAGATCGCGATATTTACCATCGTGCATGATCTTGAGTGCCAGATCGGTGGCGGGACCGCCGACCTTACGGCCGCTCACGATGCCGTTGCGAATATCGACGATGGCGTGGTCGGGATCCGAGAAATCGTGCAGCACGATTTCGCTGTTCTTACCGAGTACCTGCTCCAGGAAATCGACCATCGGCAAAAAGCGGCGTACGGTCTCGTTCACGGGCAACTCCTTTGGGTTCTATCGAAGTGTTCATAACAATTTTTTATCATGGTAACACGGTGTCTATTGACTCGTATATCCGCAGGTACATTGCGTAATACAGACGAACGGTAGGAATTTAGCGGTAAACGGTTGACCAAAAGAAAAGTAAGATGTCATTTTGACCAGACACTTTCCTGACCTGCGGAAATGCATTATCTCAGCTGAAGAATAGTCTGATAACAAAAAATTATTATTGAGAATGAGAATCATCTTTAATACGATATGCAACGAAGGCACAACCTCAACCTCGCACTGCGTCACAATAGAGCGTTAGATGCGAAAACAACTATTTCGAGGATTGGTGGTCAAATGACCCAGGAGACGGTTACGAACGGCACTGAAGCCCTGTTCACTCGCGAAGGCATGCCGCCCGTTAAGGAAATGATCCCGTGTGCCCTTCAGCATGTACTGGCATCGTTTGCCGGCATCATTACCCCGGCGGTCATCATGGCCGGCGTCTACGGCTTTAATAGCCAGCAGAGCACCGACATCATTCAGGTTGCACTCATTCTTTCGGCGATCGACACGGCCCTTCAGGCCTTCGCTCCCTTCCGTCGCATTGGCGGCGGCCTGCCCATCGTCATGGGCGTTTCGTTCGCGTTCCTGCCGGCCCTTCAGGCCATGGGCGCCTCGGGCTTTAGTTTTGGCGCGCTGCTGGGCGGCGAGATCGTTGGCGGTGCCGTCGCGGTCCTCTTTGGTCTGGCCTACAGCAAGATTAAGTGGCTGTTCCCGCCCGTCGTGACCGGCACGGTCATCTTCTCCATTGGCGTCTCTCTCTATCCCACGGCCGTCAAATACATGGCCGGTGGCATGGGCACGCCGTTGTGGGGCACCCCGCAGGCATGGTGCGTCGCTCTTATCACCTTCGCCGTCGTCTTCGCGCTCGCCAACTTTGGAAAGGGCACGCTCAAGCTGGGATCCGTGTTCTTTGGCATGATCGTTGGCATGATCGTTTCGATCCCCTTTGGCATGATCGACTTCTCCAGCGTCGCCACCGCTCAGGTCTTCGCTCTTCCCAAGCTCATGCCCTACGCGCTCGAGTTTGATCCCGAGGTCTGCATTACCCTCGCCGTCGTGTTCCCCATGGTTGCCATCCAGGTTATCGGTGACGTCTCCGCCGCCTGCCTGGGCTCCATCGACCGTATGCCCACCGAGCGCGAGCTCTCCGGCGCTATCGTGTCCCAGGGCCTCACTTCTATGGTCGGCGGCCTGCTGGGCGGTCTTCCCACCAGCGCCCTTGGCCAGAACGTGGGCATCATCTGCTCCAACAAGGTCGTCAACAAGTGGGTCTTTGTGATCATCGCGGCCGTCTTTGCCATCGCCGGTCTGTTCCCGCAGCTCTCTGCCGTGCTCTCCGCCATCCCGCAGCCTGTTATCGGCGGCGCGACCGTCGGCGTCTTTGGCACCATCACCATGAACGGTGTGCGCATGTTCACCCGCGAGGGCCTCACGCAGCGCACCACCACCATCGTCGGCACCTCCGTTGTCTTTGGCTTGGGTATCTGGATGGCCAGCGGTTGCCTTGCCGGCGAGGGCATGCCCACCTGGGTGTCCACCGTCATCGGCTCCAACGCCGTAACCCCCACCGCCATCATGGCCATCGTGCTCAACCTGATCCTTCCGCAGACGCCGGTCGTGGCTCAGCACATCGATGCCGCCAAGGATGCCGCTGTGAATCTGGTCCTGCCCGAGAGCAAGAAGTAACCAATTCGGTGCTATTCGCCGGCGGACGCATCGCCTCGTCCGCCGGCGCCATGCGGCGCCAAGCCGCACTTCAAAGGGCTCGTCCCTTTGGTGAAGCGTTGACGGGAGAGGGCCCGTTTCCGGTGTAGGCCGGCGCTTCGCACTTCCGCCATGTCAGAGGTGTCAAACCCCGCCCCTGATGTTGAAGGGAGCATTTATGCTTCTGGTCGCTAACGGTTCCGTCTTTACCCGCAACGCTCAGACTCCGTTCATTCCCAACGGTGCGGTCGCCATTGACGGAGATACGATCGTCGAAGTGGGCCCCGAGCGCGAGCTCAAGGCCAAGTACCCGGATGCCGAGTACGTCGACGCCCAGGGCAACCTCATCATGCCCGGACTTATCAACTGCCACACCCACATCTACTCGGGTCTGGCCCGCGGCCTTGCCATTAAGGGCTGCAACCCCACCAACTTCCTGGAGAATCTTGAGCAGCAGTGGTGGAAGATCGACGACAACCTGACGCTCGACGGCACCAAGGCCAGCGCCTATGCCACGATTCTGGATTCCATCCGCGACGGCGTCACCACGATCTTCGATCACCATGCGAGCTTTTGCGAGATTCCGGGCAGCCTCTTTACCATTAAGGACGCCGCTCAGGAGCTGGGCATGCGTTCGTGCCTGTGCTACGAGGTCTCCGACCGCCGCGGTCAGGAAAAATGCGACCAGGCCATTGCCGAGAACGCCGAGTTTGCCCAGTGGGCCGCCAAGGAGCGTCGCGATAACGACAACCACATGATCGCCGCCATGTTTGGCGGTCACGCCACCTTTACGCTTTCGGACGAGACCATGGACAAGATGGCCGAGGCCAACAACGGCCTGACCGGTTTCCACATCCATGTGTGCGAGGGCATGAATGACGTGTGGGACTCCCGCCTCAACCGCGGCGGCATCAGCCCCGTCGAGCGCCTGCTGCAGCACAACCTGCTCGGTCCCGACACCATGCTCGGCCACTGCATCCACGTGACACCTGCCGAGATGGACATCGTCAAGGAGTCCGGCACCTGGCTCGTCAACAACCCCGAATCCAATATGGGCAACGCCGTGGGCTGTGCCCCCGTGCTCGAGTTCTTCCGCCGCGGCATTCCCGTGTGCATGGGCACCGACGCCTACACTCACGATATGCTCGAGAGCCTCAAGGTCTTCCTGATCATTCAGCGCCACAACGCCGCTATGCCCAACGTGGGCTGGTGCGAGGCCATGACCATGCTGTTCGAGAACAATGCCAAGATGGCGAGCAAGTACTTCGATCGCAAGCTTGGTGTGCTCGAGGCCGGCGCTGCCGCCGACGTCATCGTTATGGACTACAAGCCTTTTACGCCGTTGAGCGAGGAGAACATCGACGGCCACATGCTCTTTGGCATGATGGGCAAAAACTGCCGCACCACCATCATCAACGGCCGCGTCCTGTACAAGGATCGCGAGTTCGTTGGCATTGATGAGGACAAGATCAACGCGTGGACCATGGCCGAGTCCAAGAAGCTCTGGAGCACGCTCAACGATCGCGCCTACTAATTACAAGTAGATTCGCGCGCGTCGGATGTTTCGCCGCATCCGACGCGCGTATAGGCGACCTCCGCGGGGTCGCCGGCGCTGTGCTAGCGCTACACCGTATTTGCGCCCGCCGCGCGGTCTCGCCGGGCGTTACAGAGAGGAGCTCACTATGAGCGACATCATGAGGCCGATCCCGTTTTCGCAGCTGATGAACTGGATCATCGAGGAGCACAAGACTCAGGGCGCCGTCTTTGGCGTGCGCAAGATGGTCACGACCAACCAGGAGGGCGCGCTTCCCATTTTTGACGAGCGCATCGAGACTCCGTTTGGCCCGGCCGCCGGCCCCAACACGCAGCTTGCCCAGAACATCGTGGCATCCTACGTGGCCGGTTCCCGCTTCTTTGAGCTCAAGACCGTTCAGGTTATGGACGGCGAGGAGCTCTCCAAGTGTGTGAACAAGCCCTGCATCGTGGCGCAGGACGAGTGCTACAACTGCGAGTGGTCGACCGAGCTCGAGGTTCCGCAGGCCTTTGCCGAGTACGTGAAGGCATGGTTTGCCTGCCACCTCATCGCTCGCGAGTACGGCCTGGGCAGCCCGGACGGCTTTGTCTTCAACATGTCCGTGGGCTATGACCTCGAGGGCATCAAGAGCCCCAAGGTCGACGCCTACATCGAGGGCATGAAGGACGCCAGCGGCTCCGAGGTTTGGAATGAGTGCCGCACGTGGGCGCTCGCTAACCTGGACAAGTTTGAGCATGTTGACGCCGCGTTTGTCGAGTCCATCCCGGCGCGCGTCTCCAACTCCATCACCGAGTCTACCCTGCACGGCTGCCCGCCGGCCGAGATCGAGCGCATCGCGACCTATCTCATCACCGAGAAGGGCCTCAACACCTACATCAAGTGCAACCCCACGCTGCTGGGCTATGAGTTTGCACGTCAGCGCCTCAACGAGCTGGGCTTTGACTACATCGTCTTCGATGACACGCACTTCCGCGAGGACCTGCAGTGGGCCGATGCCGTGCCCATGTTCGAGCGCCTGATTGCCCTGTGCGCCGAGCGCGGCCTGGAGTTCGGCGTCAAGCTGACCAACACGTTCCCCGTCGACGTGACGAGAAACGAGCTGCCCTCCACCGAGATGTACATGTCCGGCCGTTCGCTGTTCTCGCTGACCATCGAGGCCGCCCGCCGCATTACCGAGCAGTTCGATGGCAAACTGCGCATCAGCTACTCCGGCGGTGCCACGGTCTACAACATCCGCGCCCTGTACGATGCCGGCATTTGGCCCGTTACCCTGGCGACCGACGTGCTCAAGCCCGGTGGCTACGAGCGCTTTAGCCAGATGGCCGGCGAGTTTACCGACCTGGATGGCAAGCCGTTCGCGGGCGTCTCGCTCGAGGCCGTGACCGCAATCCAGACCGACTCGCTCACCAACCCGCTCTACAAGAAGCCGCTGCGCCCGCTGCCCGACCGCAAGGTCGCCGGCAAGAGCCCGCTTTCCGACTGCTTTACCACGCCGTGCCGCACGAGCTGCCCCATCCAGCAGGATATTCCCGCCTATCTGGCGGCTGTTGACGAGGGCCGCTACGAGGACGCGCTCAACATCATCATCGAGCGCAACGCCCTGCCGTTCATTACCGGCACCATCTGCCCGCATCCCTGCGGCCGTGCCTGCGAGCGTGCGTTCTACGAGCCCGAGGGCGCCCAGATTCGCGCCAGCAAGCTCAAGGCCGCCCGCGAGGCCATGACCGCCGTGCTGCCCAAGCTGCGCGCCCAGGCCATCGCCAACGACGGCGAGCGCAACGTTGCCGTTATCGGCGGCGGCCCGGCCGGCCTGGCGACGGCGTTCTTCCTGACGCGTGCCGGCGTGCCCGTCACCATCTTTGAGGCCCGCGATTCGCTCGGCGGCGTGGTCCGTCACGTGATTCCCGAGTTCCGTATCGCGAGCGACGATATCTCCCACGATGCCGAGCTCTGCCTAGCCTTTGGCGCCAAGGTGCAGCTCAACGCTCGCGTTGATTCCATTGACGAGCTCAAGGACCAGGGCTTTACCGACGTGGTCGTGGCCACCGGTGCCTGGATGCCCGGCTCTGCGGGCCTGGGCGAGGGCGCCGAGCTCGACGTGCTGGAGTTCCTCGAGGCCGCCAAGAAGGGCGAGAAGCTCGAGCTGGGCGAGGACGTCGTGGTCATTGGCGCCGGCAACACCGCCATGGACGCGGCCCGCGTGGCCAAGCGCCTGGCCGGCGTGAAGAACGTGCGCCTGGTCTACCGCCGCACCAAGAAGCAGATGCCCGCCGATGAGGAAGAGCTCGATCTTGCTCTTGCCGACGGCGTTGAGTTCTGCGAGCTGCTGGCACCTAAGGCACTCAACGGCGCCGTGCTGACCTGCGATGTTATGGAGCTTGGCGAGCCGGATGCAAGCGGCCGCCGCAGCCCCGTCGCCACGGGCGAGACTGTTGAGCTTCCCGCCACCACGGTGATCTGCGCCGTGGGCGAGGGCATCGACGCCAGCCTGTACGATGCCGCGGGCGTCGAGCACGACCGTCGCGGCCGCCTTGCCGCTACCTCCACCGGCGTCGAGGGCGTCTGGGCTGCGGGCGACTGCCGCCGCGGTCCTGCCACCGTGGTCGAGGCTATCGCCGATGCCGCCGAGGTCGCCCGTGCCATCGCCGACGTGGACTTTAACAAGTACGCCGACTGCAACGAGCAGGCCGGCCGCGAGGACACTTGCTACGAGCGCAAGGGGTCGCTGTGCCGCGACAAGCGCAACTGCACCAAGACCCGCTGCCTGGGCTGCGGCTCGGTGTGCGAGGTCTGCTGCGACGTGTGCCCCAACCGCGCCAACGTGGCAATTAAGGTGCCGGGCCTGGCCAAGCATCAGGTCGTCCATGTCGACGGCATGTGCAATGAGTGCGGCAACTGCGCCGTGTTCTGCCCTTACCAGGAGGGTCGTCCCTACAAGGACAAGCTCACCCTGTTCTGGAGCGAGGAGGACATGGAGAACTCCGAGAACGAGGGCTTCCTGGCCGTGGACGAGGACCACTTTAAGGTTCGCGTCGCCGGCACGGTCCGCACCGTCTCGGTCGATGCCGTCAACACCGGTCTTCCCGAGGCCGTCCGCCTGACCATCAGGGCTGTGCGCGACAACTATTCGTACCTTCTTAAGAAATAGGCGAGTCTCTTATGGCCAAATCCATTCAACATAACGTGGCCTACGTTGCCTGCGGAAGCGGTTGCGCCTCCGCAGGCGGCGACGCCCACTGCAGCGAAGGCTGCATTGGCTGTGGCGCCTGCGTCACGGCCTGCCCCCACGGCGCCATTGCGCTGGTCGATGGCATCGCCCGCGTGGACCGCTCCAAGTGCACGGGCTGTGGCCTGTGCGGCATGGCGTGCCCGCAGCGCGTGATTGCCTTCGTCCCCGGCTACCAGAACATCCTGGTGCGCTGCAACAACACCGATAAGGGCGCCATCGCCCGCAAGATTTGCGACACGAGCTGCATCGGTTGCGGCATGTGCGCCAAAAAGTGCCCTGCCGGCGCTATCCGCATCGAGGACAACTGCGCCCATATCGACGGCGTGGACTGCCTGTCGTGCGGCATGTGCGCCGTCGTCTGCCCGCATGGCGCCATCCACGACCGCACCGGCATCGCCGCCGGCGTGTAGAAGGGAATCACCATGGCACAGGAATTCACTTTTACCGTTAACGGTGTCGTGCACGCGACGACGGAGAATAAACCACTGCTGCGCTATCTGCGCGACGACCTGCACATTCACTCCGCCAAGGACGGCTGCTCCGAGGGCGCCTGCGGCACCTGCACCATCCATGTGGACGGTGCAGCCGTCAAGGCGTGCGTGCTGACCACCGCTCTTGCCGCCGGCCGCAACATCGTGACCGTCGAGGGCCTGCCCGAGGACGTGCGCGAGGCCTTTGTGTACGCCTTTGGCGCCGTGGGCGCCGTGCAGTGCGGTTTTTGTATTCCCGGCATGGTCATGGCGGGTGCGGC
>CABUUG010000072.1 GCA_902494605.1 uncultured Collinsella sp. | reverse complement strand
TACGGCGCGCACGGTACGAGCCACCGTTACGAGTGGATGATGGCCAAGGAGATCCTGGGCTCGCGCTGCCACCGCCTGCTTTCGTGCCATCTGGGCAACGGTGCTTCGCTTGCCGCCATTGAGGACGGCGTGTGCCGCGACACCACGATGGGCCTCACGCCGCTTGACGGCCTGATGATGGGTACCCGTTGCGGTTCCATCGACCCGGCCACCGTGTGCTATCTTCAGCGCGAGGGCGGCTACAGTTACCAGGAAGTCGACGACATGATGAACAAACAGTCCGGTCTGCTTGCCATCTCGGGCATCTCCAACGATGCCCGTGACATCCGTACACGTGCCTCCGAGGGCGACGAGCGCTGCCTGCTCGCCTTTGATATGTTTGCCTACAAGGCCATGCAGCAGGCCGGCTCAATGATCGCTTCCATGGCGGGCGTGGACACCATTACCTTTACCGCCGGCATCGGCGAGAACGACTGGTCGATCCGCAAGGCCTTCTGCGACTGCTTTGAGTGGCTGGGCGTGCGCATCGACAACAACAAGAACCGCGAGGCCGTGGGCAACGGCCCACAGGTCATCAGCGCCGCCGGCTCTTCCGTCACGGTTATGGTCATCCCCACCGACGAGGAATACATGATCGCCCACGACGTCGAGCGCCTGACCAAGAACAACTAACGCGCGCATTTGCAAGTAAACGAAAGGCCTCCAGAGCAACGGCTCCGGAGGCCTTTTTACTAGCAGGTGGACGGCGGAAACCCCATCCCATTTCGAGCGCAAATACTGGGACACGCTTTCCGGTTGAGGCACGTTGCGGAAAGTGCGACCCACAATAAAGCAAAATTCCGTCCCAAAGTTTCCCAAACAGGCCCCAAGCGGAAGCCACATCCCACAATCCGCCTCCAAACTGGGATGTAGTTTCCGGCACAACAACCGCCGAAGCCCACCGGCCTTTCAATCTCCAAAGTGATCATCATCAGCAACGCCTGCGCTCCCAGCAACGGCACCCATCCATTCAGATTTTCAGCTCCAGCTCGTAGCCAAGCCGCCGTCCACCCCGGATTCCCTGATTGCTACGTGGCGGCAGGGACCCTACAGGGTAAAGCTCTGAAAATATTCCGCAGGACGCATGAAACCCCCGCCGCACGAAGTGCGCAGCGGGGGTTTCATGCATGTCCGAGGACGTTTTCAGAGCTTTACCCTGTAGGGTCCCGAGGGGATATGTCCGCTACTCAGCCATCTGAGCCTGGACGGCGGTGATGGCCACGACACCCACGATGTCGTCGGCAGAGCAGCCGCGCGACAGATCGTTGACCGGCTTGGCGATGCCCTGCAGGATGGGGCCGTAGGCGTCGGCGCCGGCGAAGCGCTGGACCAGCTTGTAGCCGATGTTGCCGGCCTCGAGGTCGGGGAACACGAGCACGTTGGCCTTGCCGGCAACGGAGGAGCCGGGAGCCTTGAGCTGGGCGACGGTGGGGACAATAGCGGCATCGAGCTGCAGGTCGCCGTCGATGGCGAGCTCGGGAGCCTTCTCCTTGCAGAACTTCACAGCCTCCTGGACCTTCTTGGCGACCTCGCCGCCAGCGGAGCCCATGGTGGAGTAGGAGAGCATGGCCACGTGCGGCTCAACGTTGCCCATGAAGGTGGACCAGGAGTGAGCGGAGGCGATGGCGATCTCGGAGAGCTCGTCGGAGGACGGGTTGATGTTGAGGCCGCAGTCGGCGAAGATCAGCGTGCCGTCAGTGCCGAACTGCGGGGTGTCGGTGCACATCACGAAGAAGGCCGAGACCAGCTTGGTGCCCGGGGCGGTCTTGAGGATCTGAAGCGCGGGGCGCAGGGTGTCGGCGGTGGAGTGGCAGGCGCCGGAGACCAGGCCGTCGGCATCGCCCATCTTGACCATCATGGTGCCAAAGTAGGTGGCGTCCATCACCTGGGCGCGAGCCTGCTCGATGGTGACACCCTTCTTGGCGCGGAGCTCGGCAAACTTCTGCGCGTACTCCTCGTGCTTCTCGGCATTGCGCGGGTCGATGACGGTAGCGCCGGGAACGTTGATCTCGTCGGGGTTGCCCAGGATGACGATCTTTGCCAGGCCCTCCTCGATGATTTTGGTGGCCGCGACGATAGTGCGCGGATCCTCGCCCTCGGGCAGGACGATGGTCTTAAGGTCGGCCTTGGCGGCAGACTTCATACGGTTTAGGAAATCGCTCATGTTACTCCTTACAAGCGTTTCGCTAAGCTCCAGGCGCCCGGCTGTTCACGAATAAACCCGCTGCTAGCGGGTTTACCTTTCAATTATGTACGCCGCGGTGCTTGAGCTTTCCTTGTGTGGCAAGCTCATTATAGGACGCATTAGCGCTATAATCGCTCTGATAAATATGTCTCGAAGAATGTTCGAGAAAAGCCCAGCTAACGAGCCCGTGGCTTTTGACAAGGAGTATCGATGCAGATTACCTCAGGCCTGCCTGAAGGCTTTAACGCCGGCGCGTACGACATGATTGTCGTCGGTGCTGGATATGCCGGTGCCGTTTGCGCCCGCCGTCTTGCCGAGACCATCGGCTATCGTGTTGCCGTTTTGGAGCGCCGTAGCCACATTGCGGGCAATGCCTATGACTGCACTGACGAGGCCGGAATCCTGATCCACGAGTACGGTCCGCATATCTATCACACTTTTAACGAGCGCGTGCACAATTTCCTGTCGCGCTTTACCAAGTGGACGGATTATCAGCACAAGGTGCTCGCCAACATCAACGGTACCCTTATGCCCGTGCCCTTCAACCATGCGAGTCTCAAGCTCGCCTTTGGTGACGAGCGCGGCGAGGAGCTGTATCAGAAGCTCGTGGAGACCTTTGGCAAGGATGTCAAGGTGCCCATTATGGAGCTGCGTAAGAAGAACGACCCGGATCTTGCCGAGGTCGCCGATTACGTCTACGAGAACGTCTTTTTGCATTACACCATGAAGCAGTGGGGCCAGACGCCCGATCAGATTGATCCCTCGATCACCGGCCGCGTTCCCGTCTTTGTGGGCGATGATGACCGCTACTTCCCGCAAGCTCCCTTCCAGGGCATGCCGCAGGAGGGCTACACGGCGCTCTTTGAGCACATGCTCGACCACGACCTGATCGACGTGTTCTGCGACGTGGACGCCCGTGATCTCTTTGAAATCGACGAGACTACCGTCAAGATCGACGGCAAGGTCTATGGTGGCGAGATCGTCTACACCGGTCCGCTCGATGAGCTGTTCAGTCTCGATCTGGGCGCGCTACCGTACCGCACGCTCGACATGAAGTTCGAGACGCTCGATATGGACCAGTTCCAGCCCGTGGGCACCGTCAACTACACCACGAGCGAGGACTACACGCGCATTACCGAGTTCAAGAACATGACCGGTCAGATCCTGCCCGGCAAGACCACCATCATGAAGGAGTACTCCAAGGCCTATACGCCCGGCTCGGACGAGACGCCGTACTACGCCATTCTTGAGCCCGAGAACCGTGAGCTCTATGAGCGTTATCTTGAGCGCGTCCAGAACCTGACGAACTTCCACCCGGTGGGTCGTCTGGCCGAGTATCGTTACTACGATATGGACGCTGTGACCAATTCCGCCCTCGATCTTTCGGATGAGATTATCGCCTGCCATGCATAAAGTCATAACATTCGGTATTCCCTCGTATAACGCCGCCAAGGACATGGACCATTGCATCACCTCTATCTTGGAGGGGAGCAATTACGCCACCGATATCGAGATTATCGTGGTGGACGACGGCTCCAAGGACGAGACGGCCGCCAAGGCCGACGAGTGGGAGGCCCGTTATCCTGGAATCATCCGCGCGGTGCACCAGGAGAATGGCGGTCACGGTATTGCCGTTCTTTCGGGTCTGCGCGAGGCACAGGGCACCTACTACAAGGTTGTCGACTCGGACGACTGGCTCGACGGTGCGGCGCTTTCGACCATGCTGTCGATTCTGCGTGGCTTTGAGGAGCGCGACCAGCGCGTCGACCTGTTTATCTCGAACTACGTGTACGAGAAGGTTTACGAGGGCACGCATACCGCTATTGGCTACAAATTTGCCCTGCCGCGCAAAAAGATCTTTTCCTGGGATCAGATCGGTCATTTCCGCCTGGACCAGAACCTACTCATGCACAGCCTGTGCTATCGCACGGATGTGCTGCGCGAGTCCAACCTTCCCATGCCGCCGCACACGTTCTATGTGGACAACATCTACGCCTACGTGCCGCTGCCGCGTTGCAAGACCATGTACTACGCCGACATCGACCTCTACCGCTACTTTATCGGTCGCGAGGGCCAGAGTGTCAACGAGGCCACGATGGTCAAGCGTCTGGACCAGCAGTTCCGTGTGACGCGCATCATGATGGAGTCGTACCACCTGTACAGCGATGTTGAGTCGTCGCGCCTGCGTTCGTACATGATGGGCTACTTCACCATGATGATGGCGATCTGCTCGGTGCTCACCAAGCTTTCCGAGGAAGATTGCGCCGACGAGCGCCTAAAGACGCTGTGGAATGATTTGAAGGCCTACGACGAGCGCATGTATCGTCGTGCACGCTACGGTGTGGTCGGCTTCTTCACCAACCTGCGTGGACGGGCCGGAGACAAAACCACACTCGGCCTATACCGTCTTGCCTCAAAGATCTTCAAATTCAACTAACTGTTGAGTAATCGCTGCTGATAGGTTGACTGGGCCCCTTGGCCTTTAGTTTGCTACTGCGAACAGTCCTGCTCGCACGGAAAGCACATTTAGTGCTTTCTGGCTCGTGCGGAACTTGTATCAAACTAAAGGCCAAGGGGCCTCTGCTATAAGAATCGATTGTCAGTTTATTTGAATTTGAAGATCTTCGACGCGCGGTACACAGGGGCCTGGGCTGAAAAGAATCTGGTTGGTAGGTTGCCCGGTGGGGCTTGGTTATGTTTGTCGCGAGTTCCGCACGAGCCGAAGAGCACTTAATGTGCTCTTCGTGCGAGCCAGGACTGTAGAGCAGCAAACATAACCAAGCCCCACCGGGCAACCGGACGAGCTAGTTTACTTCGCGGCGCCGGGGATGCCGTGGGAGGTTTTGGCGGTTTTGGCTCCGTTTACGATGGCGGTTTGTAAAGCCCTTACGGCGAGCATGCCCAGTAGGTCTAGGGGAATGGCGGCGCATGCCTGGGCGCCTAGTTTGCCGCTGGCGAGGGTGTAGATGGTGTCGCCGTCGTTGGTGGTGTGCGTGGGACGGATGGCGTGTGCGTAGGCGTCTGCGGCCATCTGGGAGACCTTGGTGGCTTGTGCCTTAGTGAGTTCCACGTTGGTGACGATGCAGCTGATGGTGGTGTTGGTGCGGTCGAGCGGCATCTGCATGGATCCGGCGGCGGCAAAGGCTGCGAGTTCCATGTCGACGATCTGGTCGCTATCGGCTGCGGCGCGCATACCGGCGACCCACTCGCCGGTGAAGGGGTCGACAACGTTGCCGCAGGCGTTGACCGAGACCACGGCGCCCACCTTGATGGGGCCGAGTGCCACGGCGGCAGCTCCAAGGCCGGCCTTCATGCAGGTGGCGGGCCCCATGAGCTTACCCACGGTGGCGCCCGTGCCGGCGCCTACGTTGCCCTGCTCGAGCTTGGTGGGGGTGTGGTCGAGTGCTTCGCGCACGGCGGCGATGCCGGCCTCAATGTCGGGGCGCACGGTGGGGTCGCCAAAGGCAAGGTCGAAGATACAGCTGGAGCACACGATAGGCACCTGCGTGGGGCCGACGGGAAGGCCGATGCCGCGGCTCTCAAGCTCGCGAGCGACGCCGCTTGCAGCTTCGAGGCCAAAGGCCGATCCGCCCGAAAGGCAGACGGCGTGGACCTTGTCGACGGTGTTCTCAGGTCGCAGCAGGTCGGTTTCGCGCGATGCTGGAGCACCGCCGCGAACGTCAACGCCGCCGGTGGCGCCCTCGGGTGCCACGATTACGGTGCAACCGGTGCCGGCCTCCTCGTCCGTATAGTTGCCATAGCAAAAGCCATCGACATCGCAGACGTCAATGGCCTCGAGCAGTGTATCCATGTTTAACTCCTATCGGTTTTCCGCCGCGCCTTGTGCCCGGTCGGGATCCGTACGGTACGCCAAAATTGTAGGCGCTGGGGGATACCCAGCGCCAGATGCAATTACGAGAGTTTTTGAATGGTACGTGCGACGCGGGCGATGGGTAGGCCCACCACGTTATAGAAGTCGCCCGAAATATCGTGCACGAGCATGCGGCCGCCTGTGCCCTGGATGCCGTAGGCGCCTGCCTTATCCATGGGCTCACCAGAGGTGACGTAGTGCTCGATCTGCCCGTCGGTAAGCTCATAGAACGTCACGTCGGTCACATCGACAAACGACAGGCTCTCGGCGGCATGCGGGGCGGCAGTATCGCCTGCCTTAACGATGCAGACGCCGGTTGCGACCTGGTGCGTGCGGCCCGAAAGCTCACGGAGCATGGTGCGCGCCTCGTCCTCGGTTGCCGGCTTGCCCAGAATCTTGCCGTCAAAGGTGACGATGGTGTCGGCCGCGACCGTCAGCTCATTGGGCTCGGCATACTCGGCAGCAACGGCAGCCGCCTTGGCGCGTGCCAAGCGCTCGACAAGCGTGAGCGGGGCCTCGCCATCAAAGGGCGTTTCGTCGATATCCGCGGGAATCACGCGAATGTTGTAGCCTGCCTCGCGCATCAGCTCTATGCGGCGCGGCGATTGCGAAGCCAAAATCATAGTTGGATGCCCTCGGCGACCTTCTCGACGGCCTTGTCGCCGGCGAGCGTGCGCAGCAGCTCCAATGCAAAGGGGAGTGACTGTGCCATGCCGCTGGCGGTGATGATGTTGCCGTCTTGCGTGACCTTCTCGCCGGTATAGGCACCTTCGGGGAAGCTTTTCTCAAAGCCAGGGAAGCACGTGGCATGGCGCCCCTCGAGCAGGTCGAGCTCGCCCAGGATAAACGGGGCGGCGCAGATGGCGGCGACGTGCTTGGTTGCGGCGAACTCGCAGACTACGTCGCAGACGCGCTGATCTGCGCGCAGGTTGGTGGCACCGGGCAGGCCGCCGGGCAGCACGACGCAGTCGTACTCGTCAAAGTTGATCTCATCAAAGAGCGCATCGCAGGTCACGGGGATCTGCAGCGAGCTTACGACCTCACGCGTGGGCATAATCGAGACGAGCGTGGCACGCACGCCGCCGCGACGCATGACGTCGACCATGGTCAGACATTCAATCGTTTCAAAGCCATCGGCGGCGAGAACGGCAACGCTGGGCATGAGGGTTCCTTTCATAGGCGGCATACAATTAGCCGTTTTATACCCCGAAGACCTCCGCTTGCCACGCTCGATTTCCCAATGATTTTTCTGAGCAATGATTAAGTGGCTAGTTGCGCCTAAGGTGGACGACGGTCTCGCAGTGGAAGGTTTGTGGGAACAGGTCGACTGGCGTGATCTTTACGGGGGAGAAGGTGCCTTCTTCGACAAAGCGTTTGAGATCGCGCGCCAGGGTGGCCGGGTCGCAGCTCACGTAGGCGACATCGCGAGCACTCGTGCTGGCGATAAGGTCGATCGCTTCGGGGGCGAGGCCTGCGCGCGGCGGGTCGACCACCAAGACGTCGGCATCCTGGTCGGGGAACTCGCGCACCGCGTCTCCGCCAATGACGTCGACGTTATCAAGCTTGTTGATCTCCAGGTTACGGCGCAGGTCGCGCACGGCGGGGCCGTAGGCCTCGACGGCAGCGACAAAGTCGCAGCGGCGGGCGAGCGGCAGGGTAAAGGTGCCGGCACCGCAGTACAGGTCCACGGCAAGCTCGTCTTCCTGCGGATCGAGCGTTTCCATGACAAGCTCGATCAAAATCTCGGCACCCTTGGTGTTGACCTGGAAAAAAGACGGGGCAGACAAGCGCATCTGACCCTCGGCGATATTCTCGGTCCATGAGCCCTCTCCGGCGAGCATTTCGACCTTGGAAACACGGCGGGCCTTCTTTTCGCCCTTGCTCATCACGCGTACGATGCTCGTAGGATGAGCGGCGTCCGCCAGCACGCGGGAGACCTGCGAGCGCGGAAAAGAGCCTGTGGGCGTCCAGAGCGCCACCTCGAGTGCCTTGGTGCGACGCGAGGCGCGAATGCCCACGCGCTCAAGGCCCAGGTCGTGGCTGCCGCTCAGATAATTGAGCGCGCCGACGACCGATTTGAGTGCCTTGGGGAAACGTTTGTCGAACAACGGGCACGAATCGACGGTCACGATCTTGCGAGGATCGACACCGTGCATGCCAAGACGCACGCGGCCGTTTACAACGGTCGGCTCGAGTTCGATTTTATTGCGGTAGCCCCAATCATCCTTGGTGTGGCGGATGGGTTGCACCAGTTCATCGACTTGATCGGGGCTGAACTTGCCGATACGCTCGAGCGTGGAGCGCAGATTTTGCTCCTTGGCGGCGAGCTGTGCCGTGCGTGAGAGATTGCCCCACGAGCAGCCGCCGCAGATGCCCACGAAGGGGCAGGGAGGCTGAATGCGATCGGGGCTTGGCTCCAGAATCTCGGTGGTGCGGGCACGCATGAACGACTTGCCGTCCTGTACGACCTCGGCCTCGACGGTGTCGCCTGCCACGGCGCCCTGCACAAAGACGGCCTTGCCGTTGTCGGCGTGCGCCAGCCCGTCGGCGCCGTAGGCCATCGATTCTATAGTGAGCTTCATATTCCTGCCTGTCATTCGCGTTGTTGTTCGCACCATGGTAGCAGGGAAAAGCGCCCCGCATCCGAGGCTTTCCTCAAATGCGGGGCGCTTCTACAAACTGCTTCTACAAACGACTATTTCGTCTTGCCGGTAATGAGCGTCTTAAGACCCAGGCCGATCAGACCCAGGCCCATGCGCACGCGACCGGGGCGATGGCGCTCGATGGCCTTGGTCTTGCCGGTGGGCTTATCGCGACGGGCGCTCGTCTCGGGTGCGGGCTTGGTGACCTGCGGCTCGGGCTGAGGTGCAGGTGCGGGCTCGGGCTCAATGACGGTCGCCTGGACCTCTTGGACCTTGGGTGCTACTGGCTGCGGCTCAGGAACAGGGGCGGGCTTTGCCTCGGCGGCGGGCTCCGGAGGCGCGGTAGCGGGCTC
>CABUUG010000071.1 GCA_902494605.1 uncultured Collinsella sp. | reverse complement strand
CATCGGCGGCGGCCTCGTTTTCGTATCCAGCACCGCGAAGGCAGAGCGCGATACCGGCTTCTAAAAGGAGCGGCAGGCCGCGTTGGCTGGTTGCGATTACGGCAGCCTGATTGAGCGAGCAGCTGTGCGCTTGGCATTGGATGGCAAGTTCACCTTGCGCCGGGCAAGGGGCCAGAACGGCGGCGACGCGACTTGATAGCAATGCAAATGCTGTGCGCTCATCGGGCGAAAGGCATTCTGCTTCAACGACGACGAGCTTGGGCGGCGCGCTGTTTGTGCGAAGCGTGGCTCGGTACATGCGGACCGAAGAACCCGACATAGAAAACTCCTGTGTATTCGGCAAAACGTAAACTATAGTTTACGTTTATGTTCGGCTCCATTTCAAACTCGGCTGCATGGACGAACGTGCGAAACAGATTCTTGGCAGGCGGGTCGAAGAGACACGCAGGGACCTTGGTATCTCCAAGGTTGATTTTTGTGTGGCGACAGGAATCAGCCGACCCTACCTCGACCGAATCGAAGATGGGACGGCAAATTTCACGCTCAAGGTTCTATTTAAGATTGCACCCGCACTCGGCATGACGGTGTCAGAGCTTCTCGAGGGTATCGAATAGGGGATACCCGTCGACAACTGAATTACGCCATCGGGATGCGGTCGTGGTTGACTTGGCTGTAGAACAGGCGCTGGATCTCGGCGGCATCACGTGACTGGCCGAGCGCCCACATGGTTTTGGCCACGAGCGTCTCGGTGGTCATGTCGTCGCCGCGCAAAATACCCGGATGATCGGCGTAAGCTCGGCCGACCTCATAAACACCCAGGTCGAGGCCCTCCTCGGGGACCTGCGTGGTCATAACGACAGTACGGCCCGAATCGACCCAGCGGAAAATCGTCTCCTGGAATGACTCGCCGGACTCGCCAAACTCGGGAATACCGCCAATGCCAAAGGTCTCAAGAATTACAGCATCGTAGCTATCGGCTAGGGCGTCTAGGATACCCGGGTTCACGCCGGGCGTCAGCTTAAGGACAAATACGCGCGGGTCGATACTGTCGTAGAAATGCACCGGGCTCTCATTCTGGTGAGTGCCGTGAAGCCCGTTGCGCACGATGCGGTCGTTGCGGATATAGGCGATGGGAGGATAGTTGACGCTAATGAACGCGTTAAAGCTCATGGTGCGCTGCTTGCGGGCGCGCGTGCCGGCAATGGCTACGCCGCCAAACACGATCGAGACGTCGTGCGAGTGCTCGTCGAGCGCATAGAGCAGGCTTTGGTACAGGTTGAGCTTGGCGTCGGTGAAGGGGTTGCCCATGGGCTTTTGCGAGCCGGTGAGCACGATGGGCTTGGGGCTGTCCTGAATCAGGTAGGAAAGCGCTGCCGCGGTGTAACTCATGGTGTCGGTGCCGTGCAGAATCACGAAGCCGTCGTGGTCGGCATAGCCCTCGACGATGACGTCGCGGATACGCATCCAGTCGCTGGGGCACATGTTGGTGCTGTCGATGTTCATGGGCTGCACGACGTCGAGCTCGCAGAGGCACGAGATCTCGGGGACGCTCTGGGCGAGCTCCTCACCGGTCAGGGCGGGGGAGAGGCCGTTGCCGTCCTCGGTCGATGCGATGGTGCCGCCCGTGGCGATGAGAAGGATGCGCTTCATGCTGGTATTCCTATCGTATTTGCCGCCGCAGAGGCGGAGTCGTTCGGCAGTATTGTGGCACAGGGCGTCCAATGTTCAAACGTATTACATCATCTGTAACGTTTGGTAATACTTCAATTGTCTTCAAATAGGGGCCCAGGTCGTGCGTTTGCCGTGCGCTGATGGCTGTGAGGGACGAGAAACCCCATATAACGTGTACACTATGAAAGTTATTTTTGTTCATTCACGCGGGTGGGCACCGGCTCCCCGCCAACAAGAGGGGGAAACCATGGATCAAAAGGCTTCCGCAAAGGTCCTCGTACTCGACTTTGGTGCGCAGTACGGTCAGCTCATTGCCCGTCGCGTCCGCGACCTCAACGTGTATTCCGAGATTGTCCCCTGCGACATCTCGGCCGACGAGATTCGCGATATGAACGCCTCCGCGCTCATCCTTTCTGGCGGCCCGGCCTCCGTGTACGCCGAGGACGCTCCGTCTATCGATCCTGCCATCTTTGACCTGGGCCTTCCCGTCCTGGGCTTCTGCTACGGCCATCAGATCACGGCCGTGACGCTCGGCGGCAAGGTCGGCCACTCCGAGGTGGGCGAGTACGGCCGCGCCACCATCACGCGCACGGCCGGCGCCAAGCTCTTTAACTCCACGCCCATGGAGCAGACCGTGTGGATGAGCCATCGCGACGCCGTTTCCGAGGTGCCCGAGGGCTTTACCGTTACCGCCAGCACCGACGTGTGCCCGGTTGCCGCCATGGAGTGCGTCGAGCGCAAGATTTTCACCACGCAGTTCCACCCCGAGGTCAAGCACTCCGAGTACGGTCAGCAGTTGCTGAGCAATTTCCTGTTTGAGATCTGCGGCCTGGAACCCAACTGGAGCATGGACAACCTGGTCGAGACCATGACGGCCGAGTTCCGCGAGAAGGTCGGCGACGACCGCGTGATTCTGGCCCTGTCCGGTGGCGTCGACTCCTCCGTCGTGGCCGCCCTGGGCGCCCGCGCCGTGGGCAAGCAGATGACCTGCGTGTTCATCAACCACGGCCTGCTGCGCAAGGGTGAGCCCGAGCAGGTGGAGGAGGTCTTCACCAAGCAGTTTGACGTCGACTTTATCCACGTCCACGCCGAGGACCGTTATGCCGAGCTTCTGGCCGGCGTGACCGAGCCCGAGGAGAAGCGCCGCATCATCGGTACGCAGTTCTGGAAAGAGTTCTTCGCCGTGGCGCAGCAGCTCGAGACCGATGGCAAGCCGGTCAAGTACCTGGCTCAGGGCACCATCTACCCCGACATCATCGAGTCCGGCGCTCGCAAGACGGGCGGTAAGACGGCCACCATCAAGAGCCATCACAACCTGATCCCGTTCCCCGAGGGCGTGCACTTCGACCTTATCGAGCCGCTCGACCACTTCTTTAAGGACGAGGTCCGCGCGCTTGGTCTGGCACTGGGCCTGCCGGGCCACATCGTGTTCCGCCAGCCTTTCCCGGGTCCGGGTCTGGCCATCCGCATCATCGGTGCGGTCGATAAGGAGAAGCTCGAGATCCTCAAGAACGCCGATGCTATCGTGCGCGAGGAGCTCGACGCCTACAACCAGCGTCTGTTTGAGCAGACCGGCGAGCGCAACTCCGAGCACAGCTGCTGGCAGTACTTTGCGGTCCTGCCCGATATCAAGTCCGTCGGCGTTATGGGCGACGAGCGCACCTATCAGCGCCCGATCATCCTGCGTGCCGTCGAGTCCAGCGATGCCATGACCGCCGACTGGGCCAAGCTGCCCTACGACGTGCTGGCCCGCATCTCCGGCCGCATTGTTGCCGAGGTCCCCGGCGCCAACCGCGTGTGCTACGACATCACTTCCAAGCCGCCTGCGACGATTGAGTGGGAATAGTAAATAGCCCTTTGCGAGGGAGGTCGAAAACGGCCTCCCTCGTTTTTTATTTGTCTGCTATGGGTTGCTGTCCGCTCCCGTGTACGTGGCACCTACAAGCCGACCGATGCACCTCTTAAGCTGTTTAGCTGGCATGATTGTTTGCTGGTACGATTTCGGCTCAGTTCCAATTCGTCAAACCGCTCTATCAATCTTTAGCGAATTGATGCTGACCAGCCAATCGTTGTCGTTGTCGAAAGGCCGCGTGACTTGGTACTCAGATTGTACTCACGACCTTTTGAGGGTCGAATGTCGCGTACTCACGGGGTCTAAAAACGACCTTTTAGCTTGTGTTTTGGATTATTCCGTCAACGCTCAACCTTTTAGGCAAAAAAGCGCCTCTCAAATAGGTAAACGCCTAGCAGCAGATGCCTCTCTGCTGTTTCTTATACGTAATTACGTAATTACGTATAAAATCAATACAACTGAACAAAGGAGGCCCGCATGCCCGAAGCGCAATTCAAGGAGAACGCGAAGGAGCTGGACAAGTTCACGCTCTCGATAACCCGCGAGGACAAGCGGGCTCTTAAGTCGTACGCAGCGCGTCAAGATAAGACCGTTGCCAAAGTTCTGCGCGAGTGGATCGACGAGAAGTGCAAGGGGGAGAAGTAATGTCTCAAACAGCACAGACCGTCGTCCAAAACCTCGTTGATCGTGCGGTTAAACTGGGTGACCGTCAGCTTGCCGCCGACATTCGCGCCTTTGCGGCGCAGCGCCAGTTTGGACTTGTGTTCGAACACAACCGTCCGGAACGACTGCGCCTTTATGGCAAGCCCATCATGGCGGGCGATGTCGTGCAGGCGCTTCCTGAGCGTGGCAAAAAAGAGGATTCCAGCTCCCAGCTGCTATGGTTGGTAAAAACCCTGCGGGGGGGGGTTGCTGATTTAGAGCCATATCGGTCGCTCTCATACGATGAAAACGAATGCGAACCTTGCTCTGCCGCTGTCGACGACGTCGTGGCGGTTGCTGAATACGACCAGCCGATTTATACCGGCCTAAAGGAGACGGGGCGCGTCGAGTGCGGCGGCGACAAGCCCTATCAAGTGGTCATCAATGGCGAGAACTACCATGCCCTCGAAACTTTGGCCTTTGCCTATGCAGGTAAGGTCGATTGCATATATATTGACCCCCCGTATAACACTGGCGCCCGCGACTGGAAATACAACAACGATTACGTCGACGGCTCCGACGCCTATCGCCACTCCAAGTGGCTGGCCTTCATGGAGCGACGCCTCAAGCTCGCCAAGCAGCTGCTCAACCCCAACGACTCCGTGCTCATCGTCACGATCGATGAGAAGGAGTATCTGAGGCTGGGATTGCTGCTGGAGTCGCTATTTCCAGACTCCTCAATAGAAATGGTTACTTCTGTAATTAGCGCCAAAGGTGTCGCGCGTTTTGGGCAATTCTCGCGCGTTGAGGAGTACTTGTATTTTGTTCGTATTGGGAATTCAAAGGTACAGCTTGCTAACGGCAATATGCTTGATGATAGGAAAAACGCTGCAGATAAAATCGGAAAAGATGTCGATTGGCTTGGGTTGCGTAGACGCGAACCAACCGCACGTCGAGGTGCGCGCGCCAACCAGTTCTACCCTATTTTTATTGACGAAGCAGACAAGATCATATCTATTGGCGACCCCATTCCCGATGACGTCGACAGGTCAAGTGTGCCCTGCCCTGTCGGAACTTATGCTGTCTGGCCGCTTCGGCCTAATGGCGAAGAAGGCATTTGGGGTATTACGCCTGAGACTGCAAGGCGAGATCTCAAATACGGTTATATAAGGGCTTCTGTCTCTAAGCGTAAGGGAGTGAAATCGATAACGATTAAATACCTTGCAGAAGGCACCGTAAAAGCCATTGAGAAGGGCGATATCAGTATTATTGGCCGCAATTCCGACGGCTCGGTAATTGGTAAATATAAATCAGCAAAAGGTGTTATACCAAAAAAGGTCTGGAATAGGGAAAGCCATAATGCCGAAACGTACGGGTCGCTTGTTATTGGCGCCCTTCTTCCGGGCAGAAGGTTCCCATATCCAAAGTCCTTATATGCGGTTGAAGATTCAATTCGTCTTTTCATCGCCAACAAGCCCAACGCCCTTGTGGTCGATTTCTTCTCAGGATCGGGCACCACGGCGCATGCCGTCATGCGCCTGAACCATCAGGACGGTGGGCATAGACGCTCCATCAGCGTTACGAACAACGAGGTCTCCGAGGACGAGGCAAAGAAACTGGCCAAGCGCGGGCTTCGCCAAGGCGATCCTGAGTGGGAGGCCCTGGGTATCTGCCAGTACGTTACCAAGCCGCGCGTCATGGCAGCCATCACGGGCAAGACGTCTGCGGGTGATCCCATCAAGGGAGACTATAAATTTACGGACGAGTTCCCCATGGCCGACGGGTTCGAGGAGAACGCGGTCTTCTTCGACCTCACCTACGAGGACCCCGATGCCGTTGAGCTTGGTGAAGCGTTTGAGGAGATTGCACCTTTGTTGTGGCTGCGCGCCGGCGCTCGCGGACGCGTCATCGAGCATGAGGAACCGGGCTACGCCATCTCCGACGCCTATGCCGTGCTCTTCGACTTCGCCGCTGTCGGAGATTTCGTCAAGGCGCTTAAGGGCCGCCCCGAGGTTGCCTGCGCGTTTGTAATCACCGATGATACGGCGCGCTTCGCTGGGGTCAAGGCCCAGCTCCCTGGACTCGACGTGGTCCGGCTTTACGAGAACTATCTGCAATCATTCAAGATTGCCGCCGAGGATGCGGTGAGGTAAACATGAGAGTCGAACTTAAGGATTTCCAAGCCGGGGCAGTCGCGACCCTGGCAAACAAGTTGCAGTCGATGCGCCGACGCTATGAGCAGGACGGCGAACTGTCTTCGGTGTGCCTCGCATCTCCCACGGGCTCGGGCAAGACGGTCATGTGCGCGGCGACGATTGAAGCACTCTTCTTCGGAGACGATGATCTGGGCCTTATACCCGACGAGAATGCCGTTGTTCTTTGGCTCTCGGATTCCCCGAGCCTGAACGAGCAGACGAGTGTGCGTTTCTCCAACGTGGCGGACAAGCTTGCAGACAGCATCCTTGACAGGCGCCATCTGGTCACGATTACCAACGACTTCGGAGCCGCGCACGACATTCTCGAACCGCGCCATGTCTATTTCCTCAGCAAGGACCTGCTTAGCAAGAATGGCCTGCTCACCAAGGGTGGTGAGGCCAACTCCGGCCGCGTGTTCTGGGATATCCTTGACCGCACTATCAGGGACCCGGAGCGTAACCTCTATCTGTTCATAGACGAGGCCCATCGCGGTCTGGGGGCCAATGCCTCGAGCGAGCGCGGCACCGCGACGATTTACGCCAACCTAATTGATGGTCTGGATGGTCGTGCAGCGATGCCCGTCGTCGTTGGTGTCTCCGCCACGCCGCAGAGGTTCGAGGCGGCTATGGACCAGCGCGCCGATCGCGTGCGTATGCCAAAGGTCGCTGTGACCCCTCGCGAGGTTCAAGAATCGGGTCTGCTCAAGGATATTATCGAGCTGCGTGTGCCCGAGAAGGACGACCCCGTCGAGCATCAGTACCTCACCATGGCGTGCGAACGCTACGCTCTCGCTTGTCAAGAGTGGAGCGAGTACTGCGCCCGCGAAGGAGAGAGCCCCGTCAACCCGCTGCTGCTCGTCCAAGCCGCGGACAACGTGAGCAACTCGGCTTTGACTGAGATGTGCGACCAGATTATGGGCCTGGTCCCCGGCCTTTCCGAGGCGATGTCGTTCGCAAACGTCTTCGGTGAGCATAGGGACATCGCGGCGGGAAAATACCTCATTCCCTATGTCGAGCCCGAGTTCGTGCAGGATACCTCACGTATCCGCGTGCTCTTCGCCAAGGAGGCCGTTTCAAACGGATGGGACTGCCCGCGAGCGGAGGTCATCTTCTCGCAACGCAGGCGCTCGGACTCGACCTATATCGCGCAGCTCGTGGGTCGCATGGTGCGAACCCCGCTTGCGCGGCGCATCGAGTCCGATGACCTTTTGAACTCCGTCGCATGCTACCTGCCTCAGTTCAACCCGGAGAGCACACAGGACGTGGTCGACTACCTCATGGGCCGCAAGGACGACATGGGCGAGAGCTCCATCGGCAAGCAGAACATCGTCCTCAACCCGGTGACCATCACGGCTGCCGAGCCAAAGTCCAATGAGGAGTACCAGCAAGAGCTTAGGGCATACGAGGAGAACAAGAAGGCTGTCGAGGTCGCCCGTCGGACGCAACCTGGCTACCAACCGACGTTGGAGGGCCTTGCGGCCCAAGAGCCCCTGGACATGCAGGGCGCCCAGCCGTTCCTCGCCTCTGTCATCCGGGCCAGCGGCGGCACGGATTCGGAAGAGGAGCCGTCTTTCCTTGTTGATGCTGCCGGTGAAGGCGTCGATGCGCCTGCCGAACCGGAGGGCATGCATCCCGAGCCGGTCCGGCCGACGCCTATCGCGAAGCCCATCCCCATGGCCAAGCCCAAGCCACCCACCAGGCGCGAGCAGTCCTTCACGCGCGAGGAATGGGAGGGGATCCGTGCTGCCTTTGCCTCAATTCCCGTGCAGCGTATCCCCAAGAAGGCCCGCAACGAGTTCCAGAGCCTGCTCAAGACGGCGACCCTGCTCGTCGAGACCGGCCTCGACACCAACGCCGCGGCGGATGTGAACAAGCAGTTTGTCCAGAAGCTCAAGGGCTTCATCGTCGCCAACGAGGACGAGTACCGTGATGCCCGTTACGACGTTGAATTTGCCGAGACCGTCAAGATCACGCTCGATAAGCTTAACGAATCCGAAAAGCGGGAGCAGGAAGAAGCCCGCACGGACGCCGAAGGCCTCAAGAAGGCCGCCCGCGACGCCGACATACATTTCACTAAGGAGTTTGCGAATGAGTATCGTCGCGTCAACTTCAAGGAGCTTGGGCGTCCCGAGTGCGACCTGCGCCTTGCCGCAGCGGTGCGCACGCAGGCCATCGTTGATGCGCTCGAGGGCTGGGCGGCTCAATGCCGAAAGGGATACTTCGATAAGGTCGATGGATCTGGCGATTACGATTACCTCAACGATGCCGCGAAGCAGCGCTACGACGAGCTGGCCCGTGAAACCGAGGGCAAACGCCTCACAAAGATAGAGTGGCCCACATCCACCAGCACGTCGGACAACTTCGCCAAGTATCCACGCCATATCGTGCAGAAAGAGGACGGCCTCTGCCCGCTCGACCTGAACCCGGTCGAAGACTTTATCGTTAAGAACGAATTGGCGAAGAGCCGCACGGTTGCCTTCTATCGCAATCCGTCGGGCAGCATGTCTGCCAAGGCGTTCTCGATCCCGTACATGTCTTCGGTGGGGCGTAAGGCCCTGCATCCGGACTTCCTCTTTTTCGTGAAGGACGGTGACGGGACAGTCAAACCGTCGATCGTCGACCCGCACGGAGATTTCCTCAGTGACACGCTAGCAAAGCTTAGGGGCTATGTGACCTATCTGCGCGATTATCCTGATGTGTTCAAGCAGGTACTCTTCGTCGGGGATATGGGCGAGGGCGTGTACAAGGTGCTCAACCTCTTGCGATCCGATGTGCAGGATG
>CABUUG010000070.1 GCA_902494605.1 uncultured Collinsella sp. | reverse complement strand
TGTCAACGCCCAATAACCAGTCTTTTTGGGACGCGGCTATTTTGGCAACTTTTCGAACAGGCGATCCTCTCGATGATTTTTTATCCCCGTCCCAGAAAAATCGTCGACGAACGCACTACTTTGCGCTGGTGAGGACGCCGGTGGTGTCGAAGGCCGGAGTGAAGCTCTCGTCCACTGCGCCGCCTTCTTGCCAGAACATCGTCGTAAAGCCCAGGTCGTCGGCATGGTCGAGCACCTGCTCGTACTCCTCCCGCGTCACGGCGCGTGCCAGGTCGCCGCCCTGTTCGCGCATGAGCGCATTGGGCGTGTACTGGTTCATGACCGAAATCGGCACGTCGCCCACCGTCTGCCACACCAAGTCCAGCACACGACACGAATCGTCTGCATGACCCGGCAACACCAGGTGACGCACGATGATGCCGCGCTTCATAAGCCCCTCGTCGTCCACCAGCTCTCCCCCGCGGCGCTTAATCTCGCGCGCCATCTGAGCCAGGCCATACACGGCTACACGCGGGTAATCCTGAATATGAGAGAGCGACTGCGCAAGCCTCGCATCAGCATATTTAAAGTCGGTAAGCCACACATCGACCAGATCGCCGAGCGCAGCCACGGCACTCGCCCGCTCATAGCCGCTCGTGTTGTAGACGATCGGGATGTCCAGCCCACGCTCCCGCGCTGCGGCAATCGCGGCCGGCAGCAGGTGAGCATAATGCGTCGCCGTCACCAAGTTGATGTTGTTGGCACCCTGGTCCTGCAGCTCCAGCATAATCTCGACCAAACGCTGGGGCGTAATCTCAAGACCGAAATTGCCCGTCGAGATCTCGTGGTTCTGGCAATAGACGCATTTGAGCGAGCAGCCGCTAAAGAAGATCGTGCCCGAGCCAGCCTCGCCCGAAATGGGCGGCTCCTCCCACATATGGAGCGCCGCGCGGGCGACCTTAAGCGTGTCGTCGGCGCCGCACACGCCACGCGCGCCCTCGTCGCGTGCCGCGCCGCAACGGCGTGGACACAAATGGCAGGCGGGCGAAAAAAGTTCGGTCAACGACGTCGGCATAAAAACATGCTCCAAAACAACGATTCAGCAGCTCAAACGTTAAGGCCCGGACCGCACAGACGGCCCCAAGCCCAAGGCGCCGTAATCGTCCGACACGATTTTTGTAATGTCAAGACTGGAATCGATAAAGTGCCGCTTTATGATGTAGGTATTCCGCCCCCCGCGGAGCAACTGGGTGAACCGTCGCGTTTATTTAGGGAGCCCACACAGTCGTACCTAGTACAGGTATCCTTCGTTGTTAAGGACGCTGGAACAGTCGATGAGGGCACCCACCTGTTTTAGGTGGGTTCATTTTCGTAACGTGGGGGGTGGTTTTCTTTTGCCGAAAATTGCCATTACAGTCCATATGGATCCACGCCGGCATCCCGACAAGCCATCGACAACATCCCAATATCTGGTAAGCACGTGATTATCGCTGCGTGCAATTCCATGCACCCCCCTTGGTCGAGTATCATGGTTCGGCTATGCCCTTTGCGCATGGCGTTCTTCTGACCTTTTCCTTCGACGCTTGGCGGTTTTTAGATTCATGGCTTCATCCCCGAGCTACATACCGTATCTATGCGTGGCAGCGGCGGCCTTTATCACGACCTTCCTCGCGGTGCCCCTGGTCAAGCGCTTGGCAATTAAGCTCGATGCCGTCGACTATCCTTCTAAGCGCCGCATCAACACCAAGCCCATCCCGCGTTTGGGCGGAACGGCGGTGTTTTTGGGCCTGGTCGTTGCCTGCATTGTGCAAATCCTAGGCACCTGGTACCTAGGCTGGCCACCCGTCCTGGTGCCGCACCCGCGCCTTCACATTAGCTATCCCATGCTGGCGCTCTCCTTTACCGTCATCTTTGCGACCGGCGCTATCGACGACGTCTTCCAGCTCACGCCCAAGCAAAAGCTGGCCGGACAAGTCCTCGCCGCGCTTATCGCCTGCATGGGCGGCCTAAAAATCGGCGTCATCGTCAACCCGTTTGCTCCCGGCGAGATCATGCTCGGATGGCTCGCCTACCCCATCACCGTGATCTATCTGGTGGCATTCACCAACATCATTAACCTCATCGACGGCCTCGACGGCTTGGCCACGGGCATCTGCGGCATCGCGTCGTTCACCATGTTTTCGATGGCCGTTCTCTCGGGCCGCATCGACGCCGCCGCGCTCTCCATTGCGCTCTTTGGCGCCTGTCTGGCCTTTTTGCGCTACAACTTCAACCCCGCAAGCATCTTCTTGGGCGACTCGGGGTCGCTGCTTCTGGGCTTTGCGCTGGGCTCCATCTCGCTGCTCAACGTGAGCCGCACCGCCGCACTCACCTCGCTTATCATCCCGCTCATCGTTGCCGGCGTGCCTATCATCGACACGTTTAGCGCCATCGTGCGCCGCAAGCGCGCCCACATTAGCATCGGGCAGGCCGACAAGGGCCACATCCACCATCGCCTGATCCAAGAAGGCTACAACCAAAAACAGGCTGTGCTGCTCATCTATGCCTGGTGCATCATGCTTTCGGCCGGCGCCGCCGCGATTAACCAGGTCGAGGTGCCCATGCGTGTGCTCATCTTTACCGTGCTCGCCATTGGCTCGGCGGCCTTTGCCAAGCATCTACATCTGTTTGAGCCCGTGCTGCGCCACCATTACAACAAGCGCACGCACGAGGACGAGCTGGTCACCCCCGACGACCCCGCTTTTAAGCAGGAGGAGCAAGCAGCCGAGGAACGTAAAGAAGAGCGCCACCACAAGCTCTAGGGTAAGCCGCCGAGAATGTGCCAAGGCACCGTTGGCCAAGCGCGGCCGCGCCGCGCCCATCGCACAAGCCACCCCCCTCCCGCCCCTCGCCTACTTACGCACCGCCCCTCCAATAAACGCGTTATCATCTTGACCCATGAACATACGTTAGGAGCAATCATGCCAAACGAGAACAGCTACGAAGTCGCGCTGCAAAAGAGCAACGCCATTCGCGAGGGCCTGACCAAAACGCCCGAGAAGTTCACCATGCTCACCGGCGACCGCCCCACCGGCCGTCTGCACCTGGGCCACTACTTCGGCACCCTCAAGGGCCGTGTTGAGCTGCAGAACATGGGCGCCAAGACCAACGTGCTCATCGCCGACTACCAGGTCATCACTGACCGCGACACGACCGAGCACATCCAGGACAACGTGTACAACATGGTCATGGACTACCTTGCCTGCGGCATTGACCCCGACAAGACCATGATCTACGCGCACTCCGCCGTACCCGCCGCCAACCAGCTCATGCTGCCGTTCCTGTCGCTGGTGTCCGAGGCCGAACTGGCGCGCAACCCCACGGTAAAGGCCGAGATGGAGGCCTCGGGCCACGAGCTCACCGGTCTTCTGCTCACCTACCCGGTACATCAGGCCTGCGACATCCTGTTCTGCAAGGGCAACGTGGTGCCCGTCGGTCGCGACCAGCTGCCGCACATCGAGCTTACCCGCACCATCGCTCGCCGCTTTAACAACCGCTACGGCAAGGTGTTCCCCGAGGTCGACGCGCTGCTGTCCGAGACCCCGCTGCTGCCGGGCCTGGACGGTCGCAAGATGAGCAAGAGCTACGGCAACGCCATCAACATCTCGATGACCGCCGAGGAGACGGCCAAGCGCATCAAGAAGAGCCAGACCGACTCCGAGCGCATGATCACGTTCGATCCCGAGAACCGCCCCGGCGTGTCTGGTTTGCTTTCGACGGCCGCCATCTGCACCGGTCGCTCCGAGGTCGAAATTGCCGAGGAGATTGGCATGGGGGGCTCCGGCCAGCTCAAGAAGTACGTGACCGAGGCCGTCAACGAGTACTTCGCACCTATCCGCGAGCGTCGCCAGCGCTACGAGAACGATCTGGATTACGTGAAGGACGTGCTGCACGAGGGCAACCGTCGCGCCAACGAGATCGCCGAGCAGACCCTGGCCGAGGTTCAGGACGCCATGGGTATGGTGTACTAAGCAAAGCGCCTTCGCACAACATAGACGGTGAGGCTGAATCCTCACCGAAACAGGAACAGGCCCGCTGGCAGATAGTTGCCAGCGGGCCTGTTCCCGAAGTACACCGTTGAATCGCACAGAGGGGAGGGATGCGAATCAAACTCAACAGGGCAGGCTTTTTCATCGCCTATTGCCTGCTCCGTTGCTGAATATAATATAGTTCACCGTGGTTTACTTTGTAGCGTCAATATGCGCCGCCACACCTTCTCCATAAGTTAGCTCCGGTAAACTAAAACCACCACGAAGGAGACAGGCACCTTTGTGGTGGTTTTGACGAAGCCCGCCGTTAAAGCCCGGCAGGCCAACGACAGGCGGCCAGATCAACATGCATGGGATCGGCAAACGTCACGCCCTCCCCCATTAAGAGCTCGCGCTGAGCATCGGGGCCACCAAAGGCAAAGCCCTCACAGATACGGCCGTCGGCAAACACCACACGATGGCAGGGAATCTGGCCGGGGCGCGGATTACTGTGCAGGGCATACCCCACGTACCGCGCACTTCGTGGACGACCGGCAAGCAGCGCCACCTGACCATACGTGGCGACCATCCCCTCGGGGATCTGCTCGACCACCTCGTACACCCGTTCAAAAAAGCCCTCAGACGCCATTGCTCGCTCCCTTCCACCCGGAAAAGCATAAACCACCACAAAGGGCCTGTCCCCTTTGTGGTGGTTTATGGCGGGTCGGTTAGTTAGCGGGCTGGAAGAAGGCTACGGCTACGGCGCCGGGGCCTACGTGGGTGCCGATGGTGGCGCCGATGGTGTGAACGGGCAGTTCGCCCTCGGCGTGGCCAGCCCACAGCGCCGTGCTGTCCTCGATATATTTCTTGAGCACCGCATCCGAAAGACCTGTATAGCCGAGCGCCAGCGGCATGGAAAAGTCGATACCGCCCGCCTTTTCGACCTTTTGGTTCAGCAGGTTGCGGCCGTTCTTGGACCCGCGCGCCTTGCCCAGTTGCACGATCAGACCGTCCTCGACAGCCACCACGGGCTTTACGTTGAGCAGCGTACCCACGGCGCCGGCCGCAGCAGACAGACGACCGCCGCGCACCAGGTACTCCAGTGTCTCGAGCAGGCCGATAACCACCACGCGGTCGCGCACGGCCTCGACCGCCGCCGCGATCTGGGCCACACTACGGCCCTCGTCCACCAAGCGCAGCGCATACTCAACCAGGACGCGCTCGCCCAGGGTAACGTTGTTGCTGTCTACCACGAACACGTCGCCGCCCGGTGCCTCGGCAAGTGCGGTACGGGCACTCTGATTGGTGCCCGAAAGCTTAGCACCCACGGTAATAATCACAGCCTCATCGCCGGCCTCACGCGCCTCGGCAATCGCCTGCGAAAACGCGTACGGGTTGACCTGGCCGGTCTTGGGCAGCTCATCGCGCTCCACGAGCATCTCGTAAAAGCGCTGGTGATCGATGTCGACGCCATCCATGTACACATCGGTGCCAAAGGTGACGGACAGCGGCAGAACACGCAGAGCGGGGTGCTCAGCCGGCGACATATCGCTCGCGGAATCGGTAATAATACGAATGGACATAGCGAATCCTTTCTTGCGCAGGTCCCGCGCAGGGAATTTTGACAGCAATGCCCCGGCACGGCATACGCGCTCAAACGGGACTATGCAGTTGTTAATTGGAAGCAAATGCCTTGGCGGCCTTAGATCTCGCGCAGGGTGTTGAGAATCGTGCGCAGCGACGCATACATCTGCTCGCGCTGCTCCGCACCCATAGCCTTACCGGTGGTATCGAGCACCTCGCGAATGATGCGGTCCGCCTCGCTCATGCTCTCGCCGCCCAGAGCGGTCAGGCGCACCGGAGCACGATACTTAACGGCGGCATCGCCCGAATCATCGACCTCGACGTAGCCGCCCTCCTCCAGATGCGCGAGCGTACGCGAGACAGCGGCGCGGGTCACGCCTGCCATGCGAGCCAGGTCAGCGCCAGTCAGGCCGTCCTTGCTGCGCTCAAGATAGTACAGACACATAACGTCGGAGCCCTTGAGGCCCAGCCTTGCGCCCTCGGACGTCTTGATACGCTGAATCTCCTTGTAGAGCCCGCTAATCAGTCCGACAAAATCCTCGAAACGTGTCTCGTCGCTCTGCTGCATGGGAGACGACCGCCTTTCGCTTGCATAATGCTAACGGGTAAACATCTTAGTCGCATAAGGCGACACCCGTACCCAAATACCCCATTTGTTAACCCATCAACATAAAAACCACCACAAAGGGGACAGGCACCTTTGTGGTGGTTTGGGGCATCAATAGGTTCTAGACGCCGCTACAGCTCCATGCAAGGATTGTCGCGGGTCACAAGCGTCTTAATGACAACCGTAGCTCCCAGATAGCGCTCAAGCAGCTCGGCTAAGCGATCGATCGCAGCCTGGCAATCCCCCATCCGCTCGGACTCCACGCACTCAATCGCCAGGAACGCATCGGCCGAATTATCGGACAGCGCCGTGCGAACGCCGTCGCGCCAGTTCCAGCAGCGGCACACAGCGCCCGCATCGTCGATGTAGGCGAGCTCGCCGGGCAGCGTCGGATCGTCCGCCTCCTCGCCAAGCGGCAAGAACGCATCGCCACCGTCGGTCACCTTCAAGCGAAGGTCTCCCTCGATCGCATGCAGATCCTCGCCTCCCACGGGCAGCGCGTAGGTCAGCGACACCGTGTTGTAAATATCCACCGCGGGCGTAATGTGACCCACCGGCTTGCCTTTGAGCACGCGTTTGAGCAAGTTCTCGATCGAGCAGCGCGCGCCTTTCTTGGTCTTGAACAGACGATAGGCCTCGCGCCATGCCTTGACCGGTGCGTTCTCGCTGATAGTGTCGCTGGTCAGATGACGCTCCGCATCGATATTGGCGCGGTCGAGCAACGCCGCAATCGCATCCACGTCCTCTTGAGGAATCTGAGCCGTGGACTTCATGCCCTCCACGACCACAACACCGACCGCTGCCTGCGGAAACAACTCCCAGAATGAATCCTCGGCAATAAAGCTCTTCATACGCTCTCCCTTCATTGTGCGCGCCCGAGTGAGGGCGCCTAAACAAAAAGCGCCCTCACAGCGGCCACCTTCAAAGTCCTACGGTGCCGTCACAAGAACGCTTGCGCTGCCCCCATCCGGAGAAGAGGACGATATGTCAGGCGTATTGTAACCCGAGTCATCCACACGAGCAAAACCACCACAAAGGCGCCTGTCCCCTTTGTGGTGGATATGGACTCGAGGCGACGCTAGTGGCGGAGCCCCAGCAGGCCGCGGCCGCGATGACGGGCCTCGGCGGACACCTGGGCGTGCGGGCCGGCGGCTTTGACGGACTCGGGCAGGTGCGAGTACTTCTTCTCGAAGTTCTCCTCGAACATCACCGCCAGGTTGTGCGCGGCCTCGTCGTAGCGCGCGGTGCTCTGCCAGTATTGGCGCGGCACCAGGATGCCATCGGGCACGCCGTGGCACGTCGTGGGAATGTCGACGTTAAAGATGTCGTCGTGCACGAACTCGCTGTCCTCGATGGTGCCGTCGAGGGCGCGCGCGACCAGCGAGCGCGTGTAGGCAAGCTCGATGCGATGGCCCACGCCGTAGCCGCCGCCAATCCAGCCGGTGTTGACCAGGTACACGCGCGTGCGGCCGTCGGCAATGCGCTCGCCAAGCATCTTGGCGTAAACCATGGGGTCGAGCGGCATAAACGGCTCGCCGAACAGCGAAGAGAACGTGGGCGTGGGCTCGGTGACGCCGACCTCGGTGCCGGGAATCTTAGCCGTAAAGCCCGTCACAAAGTGGTACATGGCGGCATCGGCCGTCAGGCGCGAGATGGGCGGCAGCACGCCAAAAGCGTCGCAAGTCAGGAACAGCACGACACTCGGAGTGGTGCCCATGCCCTTAGTCCACGCGTTAGGAATGTGCTCCACGGGATAGGCCACGCGCGTGTTGTGCGTAATCGAGATGTCGTCGTAGTTGGGCTTGCGGTTCTCGTCGAGCACCACGTTTTCGCAAATGGCGCCAAAACGGACGGCGTTGAAGATCTCAGGCTCGTGGAAGGCGTCCAGGCCCTCGCATTTTGCGTAGCAGCCACCCTCGATGTTGAAGATACCCATGTCGGACCAACCGTGCTCGTCATCGCCGATCAGCAGGCGCGTGGGATTGGCCGAAAGCGTGGTCTTGCCGGTGCCGGACAGGCCAAAGAACACGGCGGTCTCGTGCGTGACGGGATCCATGCTGGCCGAGCAGTGCATGGGCAGCACGTCGTCCTCGACGGGCAGCAGATAGTTCATGACGCTAAAGATCGACTTTTTGATCTCGCCGGAGTAGCCGGTGCCGGCGACCAGAATCACGCGTTCCTGGAAGTTGATGACCACGGCAGCGCTGGAGTTGAGGCCCTTGATGGCGGGGTCGCACTGGTAACCGGGCGCTGCGAGCACGCAGAAGTCGGGCTCGCCGGTGCGCGCGATTTCGCGGGCGAGCGGGCGGGCGAGCATCTGCTTGATAAAGAGCGCCTGGCTGGCACGCTCGCAGGCAACGAGCAGTCGACGCGTGTGGTTGCGGTCGGCGCCTGCCATGCCGCGGGTGACGAACACGTCGCGCTCGTTGAGATAGTCGACGATGCCGGCCTTGATGGCCTCATAGCTCTCGACGGACAGCGGGCGGTTGACCGCACCCCAGGCGATCTTGTCGTGAACATCGGGGGTGTCAACGATAAAGCGGTCATTGGGGGAACGGCCGGTACGCTCCCCCGTCTCGATCACCAGCGCGCCGTTGGATGCCATGCGGCCTTCTTCGCGGCGGATAGCGTGCTCGACGAGCTCCGCGGCGGGTAGATCGACCAGCAGACGGGGCTGATTCTCGGCGGGATCTTCGACCAGCGTAATACCAAAGTTGGACAAAACTTCTGCAGGGGTAACACCAGGCATGGGGCCTCCTTTAAAAACGCGACACGTGAACGCGGCGCGCACTTTACTCACGTAAAGCCCGTTGTACCCGATATGCAAAAACGTTTTTGCGGCAAGGGCGGCAAGCCCGCCCAACGGTCAAAAATCGCAGGCAAGCGGCCTAGTCATTGGGTGTTCCTATAGTTTTGTCAACCGTCGGGGCTACTCCCGGTAGGGCACCCGGTCGCGCATCACGGCGTATATCGCCCTGAGCCGCTTCCTCGCGACGGCCTTGAGCGCCCGCCCG
>CABUUG010000069.1 GCA_902494605.1 uncultured Collinsella sp. | reverse complement strand
GCCACCGCCGTGGACGGCGCCCGCCATAAACGGGGAGTCCTCGACCATGTTGGCAAAGCAGACAAATTTGGAAGCGCCGACGGAATCCTGGTCGGCCGTGAGTTTAGCAGCATCGATGATGGTCTGGGCGGCCATGAGCACGGCGTCCATGTTGATACCGGCGCGCAGGCTGGCGACGTTGACGCTGGAGCAAACGCGGCTCGTGGTGGCGAGCGCCTGGGGGATGGACTGGATGACGCGGCGGTCGGCGTCGCCGATGCCCTTCTGGACGAGTGCAGAGAAGCCGCCCAGGTAATCGATGCCGAGCGTCTCGGCCGCGCGGTCGAGGGCATGCGCGATAGGGGTGAGGTCCTCATCCTTGCAGCACGCGGCGATCTGCGCCACTGGGGTGACGGAAACGCGCTTGTTGACGATGGGGATACCGTACTCGCGCTCGAGGTTCTCGGCGGTCTCGACCAGATGCTCAGCCGTGTGCGTCACGTGGTCGTAGATCTTCGTGCACATGCGGTCGAGGTTCTCGTCACCGCAACCCATGAGCGAAACACCCATGGTGATGGTCCTGATGTCGAGGTTCTGCTCCTCAACCATGCCGCGGGTTTCCGCGATTTCTGCGGGCGTGATCGCCATCCTTGCGCTCCTATCTGCCAAAACGAGCATAATCTTATCTATTCTAACGTGCTGCACGTGCCAAGTGGCGCATGCGGCACGTTTTGGTGCTCGGTTGTTTCCGTTGTGTTACTGCCCAAAGACCTCTTCGGCGATGCGCGCGCTCTCGGCGGCGTCCTTGGCGTAGTAGTCCGCGCCGATCTGCTTGGCGTATTCGGGGGTGAGTACGGCGCCGCCCACGATGATCTTGACGCCTGGCACCTCGGTATGAAGCAGCTTGATGGTTTCCTCCATGGCGACGACCGTGGTAGTCATAAGCGCCGAGAGGCCGACGAGCTTGATATCGCGCTCCTTGACGGTCTTGAGCACTTCTTGCGGATCGACGTCGCGGCCTAGGTCAAAGACGGTATAGCCGTAGTTATCGAGCAGCATTTTGACGATGTTCTTGCCAATATCGTGGATGTCGCCCTTGACGGTGGCCACGCAGATCTTGCCCTTGTCGGCGATCTCGCCGGCGGGCATCAGGCGCTTGATGGTGTCGAAGCCCACGCGCGCGGCCTCGGCCGAGGCCATGAGCTGCGGCAGGAAGAACTTGCCCTGGTCAAAGAGGACACCCACCTCGTCGAGGGCGGGGATAAAGTGGTTGTTGATGAGGTCCATGGCGTCGTGATCCGCTAGCAGGCGCTCGGTCTCGCCCGCGATCTCGCCTTTGCGGCCCGAGACGACCATGCGACGAATCGGGTCGTCGTTGCCGTCGGTGCCGGCGGTGCCGGCAGCGGGCGCGGCATCACTCGATGCGGCCTGAGCAGCTGCCGGGTTGGCGGCGATCTTGTACGGATCGGTCCAGCCGGCATAGCGCTCGATGTATCCGGTCGAGCCCTCGTCCTCAACGCTCAACACGCGATAGCTGTAGACGGTATCCATAAAGCGCTTGGAACCCGGGTTCATGATGGGGGCGTCCAGGCCCGCGCCGAAGGCGGCAGCCAAAAAGACCGAGCCCAGCAGCGGGCGGGCAGGCAGGCCAAAGCTGATGTTCGACACGCCGAGCGCACATTTGACGCCCAGGCGCTCCTTGCACAGGGACATGGCGCGCAGGATCTGCTCGGCCTGGCGCTGGTTGGTCGAGGCGGTCATGACCAGGCAGTCGATGAGGACGCGGTCCGGGCCGATGCCGTAACGGGCAGCCTCGGCCACGATGTGCTCGGCGATGGCGAAGCGAGCCTCGGCGGTATCGGGGATGCCGCCTTCGTCGAGCGTAAGGCCGACAACGTTGGTGCCGTAGTGGGCGACCAGCGGAAAGATCTCATCCATGATCTGCTGCTTGCCATTGACCGAGTTGATGATGGGCTTGCCGGCGTAGCGGCGCACGGCGGCCTCGACAGCGGCGGGATCGGTGGAGTCGATCTGCAGCGGCAACAGCGTGGAGCCCTGGAGCTGTTCGGTCGCCTGTTGGATGATCTTGACCTCGTCGATCTCGGGCAGGCCGACGTTGACGTCCAGGATATCGGCGCCCTGTTCCTGCTGGCTGATGCCCTGGCTCACGACGTAGTCCAGATCGCCGTCGCGCAGGGCCTGCTGCAGACGCTTTTTGCCGGTGGGGTTGATGCGCTCGCCGATGACGGCGATCTTGTGGCCGTCGCAGGGAAGGTCCACCACGGTCTGGGCGCTTGTGACCGACATGCTGGGCTTGCGGTGGCGCGGGCTGGGCGTGTGGTTGTCGATAAGCGTGCGCAAGGCCGCCATGTGCGCCGGCGTGGTTCCGCAGCAACCGCCCACGACGCTCACGCCGTCGGCGATCATGCCGGCGACGGCCTCGGCGTATTCGGGGGCCTGGATATCAAAGACGGTGTTGCCGTCGTCGTCCACATGGGGGAGTCCCGCGTTGGCCTGCACCATAACGGGCTTGTCGGTAACGGTGAGCATACGTGCGGCGAGTCCTCGGAGCTCGGCCGGTCCTTGGCTGCAGTTGATGCCCAAAACGTCGGCACCGATGGCGTCGAGCGTGATGGCGGCGACCTCGGGACTCGTGCCCAGGAAGGTACGGCCGTCTTCCTCAAAGGTCATGGTGGCAAAGACGGGCAGGTCGGAGTTCTCGCGGCAGGCGAGGACCGCCGCCTTGATCTCGGCCAGGTCGGTCATGGTCTCGATAATAAAGAGGTCCACGCCCGCGGCGACGCCGGCGCGCACTTCCTCGGCAAAGAGGTCATAGGCCTCGTCGAAGCTGAGGGTACCCAAGGGGCGAAGCAGCGCGCCGATGGGGCCGATGTCACCGGCGACGTAGCGGGCGCCGGCCGCGCGGGCACAGGTGACGGCCGCGGCAAAGACGTCTGCCACGGTGGCGGCACCGTCGAGCTTGTGGGCGTTGGCGCCAAAGGTGTTGGCGGTGATCACGTCGCAGCCGGCCTCGACGTACTGGCGCTGAATGTCGGTAATGACCTGGGGCTCCTCAAAGTTGAGCAGCTCGGGCAGGGCACCCGCCTTCATGCCAGCGGCCTGCAACATGGTGCCCATGCCGCCGTCGAACAGCAGGTGTCCCGTGCCCTCGATGGCCGCACGCAGGCGATCGTCCTTAATGCGCAGATCGTCGATCGTGCGCGTCTTGTACGTGGCACCGTTGCGACGTGCGGCATCAACGGGTGCCGCCAATGCAGTGCCGTCAGAATCATGAGTGATAAGCGGAGTAAACATCGAGGGCTCCTAATGGCTGGAATAGCAGGTGGTGTGGGCGGCGCGGAAGCGGCAGTTCTCGCGCATGCGGCAGATATTGCAGGTGGGGCAGGTCTGGGCGTCGTGGACTTCGCCGTCGAACAGACCGATCACCGCGGTCACGCTTTTGGTGGGCATGAGCAGGCTGGTGGGCGTGACGGTCAGGCCGATGAGCCGCGTGGCGTTGAGCGCATTGACGATCGAGCGCTGGGCCGAGAGCGGGCAGTCGCCGTAGCCGGGACTAAAGCGCCAGTTGCCGGCGAGTCCGTGTGCGGCGGCGTCCGTCTTGACATGTTGGTCCATTTGCTCAACGGCGGCTTCCACGTAAGCGGAGCACGCGGCGTCGAGCACGGCTCCCTCGAGGGGCTGCTGGGCTCCCGTGGTGCGCAGACGACGCTCGGCGTCCATGCCGAGGGTGCAAGCCATGAGTGCGGCAAAGCGAGCGTCTTTGAGATGTCGATAGATATCGCGACCTCGCAGCTCAACGTTGGTGCCGACCAAGCGAATGCAAGGCTCACTTTGTTCGTCCACGCCCGTGGCATCGACGGCAAACACGCGGCGCACGCCACGGGGCTCAATGTCAAGTTCCAGACGCTCGACCACAAGCTCAATACGTCGTGACAGTTCGGGCTCGATCTGCTGGCCGCCGTAACCCAGATACCGCAGCATCTCGGCACGGTCGACACGGGGATGGTGCGCAGCATCGACACGGTAAAGCGCCGGCGACGCAAGGTCGGCCGGCACTTCGACAGCGGTTGTATCGATGTGCGGTTTTTCCATTACCCCAGGCGCTCCATAATGGTCGCGGCGATCGCAGGACGGTTCATAGTGTACAGGTGCAGGCCGTCGGCGCCGTGCTCCTTGAGGTCGCAAAGCTGGCGGGCGGCATAATCTACACCGGCTGCCTGCAGGCTCTCGGGGTCGTTCTCGTACTTGGCGAGAATCTTGATGACGGGGGAGGGCAGCGACGCGCCGCACATAAAGACCATGCGGCTGATCTGCGACTTGCCCATAAACGGCATGATGCCCGCGGTAATGGGCACGGTGATACCGGCCTTGTCGGCAAGCTCGCGAAAACGGTAGAAGCACTCGTTATCAAAGAAGAGCTGCGTCACAAAGAAGCTCGCGCCAGCGTCCTGTTTTTGCTTGAGGTGTTCGACCGAGAGGTTGAGATCCTCACAGGCAATGTGGCCCTCGGGGTAGGCTGCGGCGCCCACGCAAAAGCCGGCGTCGACGAGCTCGGGGATGAGGTCGCGGGCGTAGGCGTAGCCGGAGGCGGGCTTGTCGTCCTCGGTCGCGCCGGCGGGAAGATCGCCGCGCAGGGCCAGCACGTTTTCCACGCCGGCCGAGCGATACTCATCGATCTTGGCGGCGATATCGGCATGCGAGCGGCCAACGCAGGTGAGGTGCGCCACCGAGGGTGTATCGAATTCGCTCGTAATCATATGCGCGATGGGGGCGGTGGTGGCGCCGTTGCCCGAGCCGCCAGCCGAGCAGGTGACCGAGACAAAGCTCGGCGAAAGCTTGCACAGATTGCCTGCCACTTCGCGAGCCGTGTCGAGGGTCAGCTCGCCCTTGGGCGGGAACATCTCAAACGAAACGGGTGCGGTGCCCTGGGATGCTGCCTGCTTAAAAACCTCGTCGACGCGCATATCGTGCTCCTCTAGATACGTAATAGTGTGATGTGTTGTGTAAGGATTCTACAGCACCACTGTGCCACGGTGGAGTTTCACTCGCTATTTGGGGATACCGATCAAAGATGCCTTGCTATCGGCTTTCTCTATAACAGAGCGGCTAATCTAGGCACGGACTATAAAGACTGGTATCTGATGCAAAATACCAGTTAATAGAGCTCCATCCCAAATTGACTACCCTTAAACCATGGAGAGAGGTCTGCAATTTATGCAGTTGATTGGCTGTTGAGGGTGGCAACGCCGCCTCGATAGGGTAACCTCATTGATTGGTTTCGCGACAGCAACATAACGGTAATGTCGCGGAAACACGGCGAGTCTAAGCTATGACTCGTTCGTTAGTAATCAACACCGCTTCTCACGCGGTGCCGATACGAAGGGAGTTCCGTATGGCCGAACTTACTGACCGCTTCGGGACCATGGTGTTCTCTGAGGAAGTCATGAAGGACTACCTCCCCAAGGACATTTGGAAGCGCCTTGCTGCAACCCTCGAGGGCGGTGAGCCGCTCGACCTGGATGTGGCCAACGCCGTTGCCCATGCCATGAAGGTCTGGGCCATCTCCAAGGGCGCGACGCACTACGCGCACTGGTTCCAGCCGCTTTCGGGCATTACTTCCGAGAAGCACGACAGCTTCCTGGAGCCCAACCACGACGGCACCGCCATTACCAAGTTTACGGGCAAGAACCTCATCCAGGGCGAGCCCGATGCCTCGAGCTTCCCCAACGGCGGCCTGCGTGCTACCTTCGAGGCCCGTGGCTACACCGCTTGGGACCCCACTAGCCCCGCCTTTATCAAGGACGATGTCCTGTGCATCCCCACGGCTTTCTGCTCCTACACGGGCGAGGCCCTGGACAAGAAGACCCCGCTGCTGCGTTCCATGACCGCGCTCTCGCGTGAGTCTAAGCGCGTTTTGGCGCTGTTCGGTAAGACCCCCAAGAAGGTCGTTCCTTCCGTGGGCGACGAGCAGGAGTACTTCCTGATCAAGAAGGACGCCTACCGCAAGCGCAAGGACCTGGTCATTACCGGCCGCACCCTCTTTGGTGCTGCTCCATGCAAGGGTCAGGAGCTCGAGGAGCACTACTTTGGCGCTATCCGCCCCACCGTCTCGGCCTACATGAAGGACTTGGACGATGAGCTGTGGGCGCTCGGCATTCCCGCCAAGACCAAGCACAACGAGGTCGCTCCCTGCCAGCATGAGCTCGCACCGGTCTATGGTGAGGTCAACGAGGCCATCGACCAGAATCTGGTCATGATGGAGAAGATGAAGCTCATCGCCTCCCGCCACGACTTGGTCTGCCTGCTGCACGAGAAGCCCTTTGAGGGCATCAATGGTTCGGGCAAGCACAACAACTGGTCGCTTGGCACCGAGTCCGAGAATCTGCTCGATCCGGGCGACACTCCGCTCGACAACCTGCAGTTCATCGTCTTCCTCACCGCGGTGATCGAGGCCGTCGATAACTATCAGGAGCTCCTGCGTGCCTCCGTTGCCTCGGCCGGTAACGACCATCGTCTGGGCGCCAACGAGGCTCCTCCGGCGATTATGTCCATCTTCCTGGGCGACCAGCTTACCGAGGTCGTCGAGAAGATCATCGATGGCAAGGCTTCCGTCCATGCCACGCGCGGCGTGCTCGACTTGGGCGCCGATACCCTGCCCAAGCTGATGCAGGACAACACCGACCGCAACCGCACCTCCCCGTTCGCCTTCACCGGCAACAAGTTCGAGTTCCGTGCCTGCGGCTCCGAGCAGAACGTCTCCGACTCCAACCTGGTGCTCGATGCCGCCGTGGCCAAGTCGCTCAAGTCCTTCGCCGACGCGCTTGAGGGTACGCCCGAGGATGAGTTCCAGGACGCCGCGCTCGAGTACTGCAAGAAGGTCCTGACCGATCACCAGCGCATCCTGTTCTCCGGCGACGGTTACTCCGACGAGTGGCCCATTGAGGCCGAGAAGCGCGGCCTTGCCAACAACAAGACCACGGCCGATGCCCTGCCCGCCTTTGTTTCCGATAAGGCTATCGCGCTCTTCGAGGAGACGGGTGTCCTGACCAAGGCCGAGGCTCAGTGCCGCTACGACTGCAAGCTCGAGAAGTACAACAAGCTCATGAACATCGAGGCTACCACGATGGTTCGCGAGGCGCGTCGTACCTATCGCCCGGTCATTACCGCCTATGCCACCAAGGTCGCTAAGGGCCTTGAGACTATTCGCGCCGCCGGCGCCGAGGCCGCCATGCAGTGCGAGCAGAATACGCTCAACAAGCTCTGCAACGGTATCACTGCCATCAACGACTCCATTAAGGCGCTCGACGCCGTGCATCAGAAGGCTGAGGCCCTCGATGGCCAGGAGCAGGCCAACGTGTACGCGCACGAGGTCGTTCCCGCTATGGATGCGCTGCGTGCCGCCGTGGACGCCATGGAGGAGATCGTGGCAGCCGACTACTGGCCGGTCCCGACCTACGACGACATCCTGTTCTACGTGTAGGGCGTAACTGACATATCGTCACGGTATTGAGCCGGGGTCCGCATCATGCGGGCCCCGGTTTTTGTTTGCGAAGGACGCTTTGAAGCCCGTTTTGCCGCCGATTTGCCTAGGTATAAAGGGCTATGGGCAAAAAACGTCAAATATGAGTACTGTCACAAGTCCTGTAACATTATTTATTTGCAAAATATGTAGTGTTACGCAACATATGTCCAAGTACTTAGCCGATAAACGTCTGCAATTTTTCCGCCGTAGGACGCCTGACGGCTAAATCGCCTTCTGAAGGCATGAAATCGCTGTAACTAAAATGGTAACAGTACTCATATTTGCCATTTTTTGACCACAGGCCTTGCGATGATGCCGGGATCCGCACCCTGTCGGGTTCGAATCCCGGCATATCGGTAGCAAAAAGCCCGCTACCGCCGATGAACTGCGCCCCAAATCTTGGACGCCCTAAATAGCGACTAGGCTGGAGTGGGAAGGATAAACTGGACTTTCTTTTAAGGATCCTCAAGCGTATTGCCGCTCGTATTCCACTGGAGACATGTAGCCCAGGGTGGAATGCATGCGCACCCTATTGTAATAGAGCTCTATGTACTTGAAGATGTCCTGCTTGGCCTCGTCCCTCGTCCCATAGCTCCTCTCTTTCACCAATTCCCTTTTCAGCGTCTTGAAGAACGACTCGGCCACCGCGTTGTCCAGCGGCGTGCCGGGCCTTGATACCGACTGGACTATGCCATGCGAGTCCAGACACCGCCGGAAGGAACGGGAGGTGTACTGCGCGCCCTGATCGTCATGGAAGACGAGGCTGCCGTCATCTGGCGGGCCCTCCCTGCCGACCGCCTGCTCCATCGCGTCGATCGCGACCTTCTCGGTGATGCGCTCGGACATTGACCAGCCCACGACCTTGCGGGAGAAGGCGTCTATCACGGCTGCGAGATAGAGCCACCCTTCTCTTGTGGGTATGTAGGTGATGTCGCCCACCCAAAGCCTGTTGCGCTCGCCCACGGTGAAAGCGCGCTCTACCAGGTTCAACCGAGGGTCTCCCGGCTCGACCTTCTTCTGGGTGCGGTGTTTTCGGGTCGCGCCCTTTCCGGCAAGCCCGAGCTTCTGCATGATGCGGAGCACGCGCTTCTCGCTCACGACGATGCCGCTTTTTCGCAGTTCGCGGTTGATGCGCCGGTAGCCGTAACGGCCCTTGTGCCGCTCGAAGGCCTCGACGACGAAACCTTCGATCGCCTCCCGCTCTATCTGGGCGTCGGACTTCTTCCGGCCGAGATACTCGTAGAAACCGGATTTCGAGACTTTCATCAGCCCGCATGCCTTCTTGATGGGGCCGATCTCGCCCCTATGCTCTTTGAGGAACTCGAACCTCACGCATGGTCTTGACTCAAGAAGGCCCGGAAATTTTTTAGTATCTCGTTCTCGCGCTCGAGCTCCTCGACCTTCTTCTTGAGCTTCACGATCTCGTAGTCCTTGTTGATCTTCGGGGAGCCGTTTCCGGGGAACGCGCCGTCTCCCATCTCCTCGTATTCGCGGGCCCATCTTCTCAGCGTCGAATCCTTTATGCCGAGTTCCTCCGATAGGCCTTTGACCGTCATTTCCCCGGACAGGACCACCTTTGCCGCCGAGACCTTGAACTGCCTGTCGTATCGCTTTCTTCTTTGGGTCATCTTGAACACCTTTCGCTCTTAAATAGGTGTCCAATTCATCATACCCACTCCAAGGCCGCAAGGGCCTGATTCCGGAACTCCTCCGGGGTCAGGCCCTTCAATCTTACCTGCCTCCGGCTCGTGTTCCAGTGGACTATGTATTCCTCCAGGTCGCGTTTGAAATCCTCGAACGTCTTCCACTCGCGGCCCCTGTAGAACTCGTCCTTGACG
>CABUUG010000068.1 GCA_902494605.1 uncultured Collinsella sp. | reverse complement strand
GTTGGGAAGTCCGCCCAGCATGGAAATATCAAAGAACGAGAGGTGCGTCTCGGATGTGGTGCCAAAGATCGACGCGCCAAATACCAGGATGGTTGCGGGGGCGTCGTTGAGGCACAGGTCGTGCCACAGTTCGTCGTAGGCGCGCTGCAAAAACGTGCCGTACACACCAAAGACTGGCTTGGCGCCCGAGCGCGCAAGCGCGGTGGCAAAGGTCACGGCGTGCTCCTCGGCAATGCCCACGTCAACAAACTGCTTGCCTGCCGCGGCGCGAAGCTCGGGTGTAAAGCCCATGATGTAGGGCGTGGCGGCCGTGATGCCCACGACCTGCGGATCGTGCTCGATGGCGGCGCTGAGCGCCTCGCCCGTAATGTCGGCATAGGTGCGCGGCGCAGGCTCGCTCGGATGGCCCGGGCAGAGCTTGCGCCCAGTCGCCATGTCAAACGGACCCACGTGGTGCCAGCGCTCGGGGTCGCTCTGGGCCGGCTCAAAGCCCTTGCCCTTGGCGGTGGAGACGTGCAGCACGATGGGATGATCGATATCGCGCAGTTCCTGCAATGCGTCGACCAGGGCCAACACATCGTTACCGGCGTCCAGATAGCGGTAGTCGAGCCCCATCGCGCGGAAAACGTTGCGCTCACAGGTACCGTTGCTGGCGCGCAGCTCGGCCAGATTGCGATAGAGGCCACCGTGGTTTTCGGCGATGGACTGGTCGTTATCGTTGACGATAATGATCAAGTTGCTGTCGAGCTCGGCGGCATTGTTAAAGCCCTCAAACGCCAGACCGCCCGAAAGCGAGCCGTCGCCAATGATGGTGATGACGTTGTACGCATCGCCCGCCAGGTCACGAGCGTGTGCCAAGCCGCAGCCCAGGCTCACCGATGTGGAGGTGTGGCCCATGGCGAACAGGTCGTGTTCGGACTCGTCGGGATTGGCAAAGCCAGAGGCCTCGCCGTAGCGTGCCGGGTCGATATAAGTGTACGCGCGCCCAGTCAGCGCCTTGTGGGCATAGGTCTGGTGTGACACGTCAAAGACAATTTTGTCGGTGGGGGAGTTGAACACGCGATGGAGCGCGACCGTAAGCTCAACGACGCCCAGGTTGGGGGCAACGTGCCCGCCGACGGCGGCGGAGCTTTCGAGGATGGCGTGGCGGATCTCGCCGCAGAGCAGCGGAAGCTCGGCGCGATCGAGAGCCTTGACGTCCTCGGGCGTTGTCGTTTGCGTAAGCAGCATCGTTGTGGGTTACTCCATGCGAATCGAGCGCCGGCGCTCCCTCGGCCGGCACAATTGCACAAGACAGTCTCGCACATTTTGGCGTTTGATATGTGACGGCGGCGCGGTAATTCGCCAACTGGTGGGGCAAAACGTTTTGTCCGATGCCATACTGATAAGTTCCATGATGATTTTATTCATTGCGTGCAGGCTGTGGCTTGCCGCCGAGCGCCGCCGGAAGGAGGCCGCATGTCCGATACCGTTCGTGCCGAGAAAATCGCGTGCGAAGTAGACCATGCTGCCCGTCAACTGGCACAGGCGGGCCGTCTGGACCTGACGCGCGAGTTTATCCAGCATGGCGATGTGACGGTGTATACGCATGTGACCTCGGTGGCGCGGGCAAGTCTGTCCTTTGCCGAGCGCCTGGGCCGTGCTGGCATTTCGGTCGACCGTGCCTCGCTGCTGCGCGGGGCCCTGTTGCACGATTACTTTCTCTACGATTGGCACGATTCCGACCCAAGCCATCGGCTGCATGGCTTTCGCCACCCGTTTTTTGCCCTGGCGCGTGCGGAAGAAGATTTTGAGCTGACGCCGCGCGAGCGGAATATTATCGTGCGGCATATGTTTCCGCTGGTGCTGGTGCCGCCGACGTGTCGTGAGGCATGGATTGTGTGCCTAGCGGATAAATGGTGTGCTCTGCGTGAGACGGTCGCCGGCCGCCTGCCGCGCAAGGACGAGACGGACGATAGCGCGAGTAAAGCATCGAGCGAAAAGAGGAGAGGGTAGACGGTGGGGACCGCGATTGATACTGCGTTTTGCGGCGCGACGCTTGCCGCCTGCCCACTCTCGGCACTGGTGCTCTCGTTTGCCTTTTACGGGTTTTGCGGTTGGGCATGGGAGTCGACAGTATGCGCCATGCTCAATCACGGACGATTTGCCAACAGTGGCTTTTTGCTGGGGCCGTGTTGTCCTATCTATGGTGTGGGCGGCATTGCCTGCTGGCTGCTGTTGCGCGGGATTCCGGATGCCTCGAGCCAGTTTGTCGCTGCAGCGCTCGTATGCAGCGTGATTGAGTACAGCGTAGGCGTGCTGTTGGAAAAAACAACGGGCGCTCGCTTTTGGGATTACTCGCACCTGCCGTTTAACTTGCACGGACGCATCTGTCTGTACTGGGCCTGCGCGTTTGGCTTGGGTGCGTTGTGTATTTGCCGTTTAGTGGAGCCGGCATTGCTGGGGCTGCTTGGCCGTCTGCCGGTGCTGATTGTGCGGTTGTCCGCCTTTATCGTCGCGGTCGCGATGATGGTCGACGCGTTGTGCTCGCTGGCGAGCTGGCGGCGTCTGTCCGATCAGCTGGAGCGCGTGCGCGCCGATCTTGCCGACCGCATCAACGAGTCGCTTGCCGATGCCTCGGACTCAATGCTCGAGCGCATTCCCGAATCGACGATTGACTCGGTGGCACAAACGCACATCCGTAGCCGTGCCGTTAACGCGTGGCTGGCCGAGCTGGGTGACGCCGCGCTCGATGCCCTGCGCGAGAAGGCTTCAATGCCGACGTTTATCGCGGATGGTGCTCGCGGCCTGGCACTTGCTGCCCGCCGTGTGGCCGATGCCGCGCCGAGCATGCCGCGTCCGTCGCTCAGTCGTCGCCTTGCCGGCAAGCGCATGAGCCGTCCGGTGCCAAGCGTGTCGCTCAGCCGCCGCGACCTACGCTTCTTTAACGCCTTCCCGCGTCTGCGCATCAATCGCTACGAAGGCGTCATTCGAGCAACTAATCTCCGCGACCGAGCCCGCGAGCTGTTCCGCCACTAGCCGAGACGGGCGCGCTCACGGCTTCCTTGCTCGCGTATTTCCCGTTCGTTTCGCGTCCGTTGCCGCGCCGTTTCCAAGATTGCGGCGCCGTTTCCATTCGACAACGCCGCGTTTAACAATGCCGTATCTGGTCTACACCAGTTGCCCCTCGGCCGCATTATGGGCGCCGACAACGTTCATGCGACCAAGGGAGAGCGAATGTACGATACGGGATCGACAACGTTTATGCTCATCTGCACCATGCTCGTGTTTTTAATGACACCGGGTCTGGCGTTTTTCTATGGCGGCCTGTCCAGGCGCAAAAATGTCATCAACACCATGCTCATGTGCTTTGGCGCCATTGGTCTGGTTGGTGTGCTGTGGATTGTTGCCGGCTGGTCTCTGGCCTATGGCGGCGACGGTTCGAGTCCGTTTATTGGAGGCCTTGACCAGCTGCTGTGCCTGCCGGTGCTCAACCAGGTGCTGCAGGCGGCTGAGGGCAATGCTGCGGACGGTGTCGTCTACCCTCAGATCATCAACATCGCCTTCCAGATGGCATTTGCCATGATCACGGCTGCTATCGTCACGGGCAGCCTGGCCGGCCGCGTTAAGTTCGGTGCCACGACGGCCTTCCTGGGTATTTGGCTGCTCGTGGTCTATGCGCCGCTCGCTCACATGGCTTGGGGCGGCGAGGGCTCCTTTATTGGCGATATCATCGGCGCGCTCGACTTTGCCGGCGGCGACGTGGTGCACATCTCGTCTGGTCTTACGGGCCTGATTCTCTGCTTAATGCTCGGCCGTCGTCGCGGCTTTGGCATGGTGAGCTACCGTCCGCATAACGTGCCGTTTGTGGCGCTGGGAGCCGGCCTGCTTTGGTTTGGCTGGTTTGGCTTTAACGGCGGCAGCGAGTTCAAGGCCGACGCCGTGGCGGCACTTGCCATCCTCAATACCGTGACGGCCAGCGCGGCGGGCATGGTCTCGTGGCTTGCCGTCGAGCGCGTGCACACAGGTCGCCCCACGCTGGTGGGCGCCAGCACCGGTCTGGTTGCGGGCCTTGTGGTGGTCACGCCGGGCGCGGGCTTTGTCGAGCCGTGGGCGGCGCTGGTCATGGGCCTGATCGTATCTCCCGTCTGCTACCTGGCCATCAGCCATCTTAAGACCAAATTTGGCTACGACGATGCGCTCGACGCGTTTGGCTGCCACGGCATCGGCGGCATCCTGGGCGGCGTGCTCACGGGGCTGTTCTGCGTGCCGGAGCTCTCGTGGACCGGTAAGGGCGGCCTGTTCTACACGGGCGATGTCTCGCTGCTCATCTCGCAGATTTTGGGCATTGTGGTGACGGTCGCTATTGTACTGGTGCTCGACTTGGTGATCGCCGCGGTGGTCAAGGCGCTGTTCCACGGCAGCCTGCGCGTGGACGAGGCCGACGAGGCGCTGGGCCTGGATGCGAGTCAGCACGGCGAGAGCGCCTACCCTTCGTTCTCCGGACTCGATTAGCAGCTTCCCCAAGCTCCGCACCTTGCCGTTCAATCGTCGCGCGGCTTCCCCAGGCACCCGACCTTGCCCCTCAAACCGTCGCTTGCGTACCGAAGTACGCGGCGCTCCTCTTTCGGGGCAATCTCGGGCACCTGGAAAACCCGCGTCATTGAATGACAATTCATTTCTTTATTAAAGAGAGGAATTCACTATGAAGAAGATTACGGCGATCGTTCGTGCCGAGAAGCTTGAGGTTCTTAAGGACGCGCTGTTTGCTGCTGATGTTCGCGGTATGACTATCAACCAGGTGCAGGGCTGCGGTGCGCAACATGGCTGGAAGGAATACGTGCGCGGCAACGAGTTGCTTGTCAACACGATCCCTAAGGTACAGTTCACCCTCATCTGCGCCGATGAACATGTCGACGGAATTGTCGACATCATCTGCAACGCTGCTCGCACCGGAGCCGTCGGCGACGGCAAGATCTGGGTCGAGCCGGTCGAAGAAGTTATCCGCATTCGTACCGGCGAACACGGCCCCGCCGCGGTGTAGGACAATCTTTCGCCTGACGGGCGTGCCTCTCTTGGGGCGCGCCCGTTCTCGTCTACAATATCGTGCAGACGAAGGAGAGGCATGCCCATGATCAAGATGTTTGCGAGTGACTTAGACGGAACGCTGCTGAATGCCCTACACGAGGCCGACGGAACCATCCGCCGCGCCATTCGCGAGCTGACCGAAGCCGGGCTGCATGTGGTTCCCGCGACCGGACGCTCGACGCTGCCGATCGGCGAGCATGGCTTCACAGGTCTGGCACTCGACGCCTGCTGCTCCAACGGATCCATCGTGCGCGACAGCCATGGTGAGGTGCTCAAGACCTGGACCATCGACCCGCAGGTTACCGAGGAGCTGCTCAAAGCGTTCCCGGACATTTGCTTCGACTGCTCCACGCCCGACGGCATGTTCTCGAGCGGTTCGTTCGAGATGCACCAGGCGGGCTTTAAAAAGGACAGTCCTATCAAGCGCATCGTGATGCGCGGCATGCGTGCACGTGGCGGGTATCACGAGGAACAGTATTTCGACCAGTCGATCGGTGACATCCTGCGTCATGACGTGTGCAAAATCAACTGCCGCGTGACCTCGCCCGAGCTGGAGCGCGACCTTAAGGCATATTTGGCTGAGCGATCGGACCGCGTGGTCAACGCGCCGTTCGATCCGGTGATGTTCGAGATCACGGACGTGGCGTGCAACAAGGGCGAGAGCGTGGCGTGGCTGGCGGGCTACTACGGTATTGCCGAGGACGAGGTCGCGGTCTACGGCGACGGCGGCAACGATATCGCCATGCTCAAGCGTTTCCGTCACAGCTACGCGACCAAAAACGGCAGTGACGCGGCCAAGGCCGCCGCGAGCGTGACCATCGGCAGTTGCATGGTCCACGCCGTTCCCAAGCATATGCTCGCCACCATGCGCAAGCAAAACTCCCGCACCGTCATCGAATAATGTGACAAAGGGACTGCCCTTCGTCACATCCTAAATATTGCCTTTACGTGTTGATGCACACGGTGTGCAATAATACTCGCACTGTGCAATAGCGCACAGGCTGAGTAACAAGGAGGACGCTTGTCCCAGCTCGAGAAATGCGATCGCCGGTCCCTTCGCTCGCAGCGTGCCCTTCGCCAGGCGCTTGCCAGCGAGCTTGCCGAAAGCGGCGACTTTTCGCGCATTAACGTCGCGTCGCTCACCGAGCGCGCCGGTCTTACACGCCGCACGTTCTATTCGCACTACCGCGATATTCCCGACTTTATCAATCAAATCGAGGACGGCTTGCTGGCCGAGATCCGTGAGCGCATTGAGCTCATCACTGCAGCTCAGCTGCCTGATCTCTATCACAATATCGATGAGCTCGAGCCGGCGCCCGGTTCGGTTGAGCTGCTGCGTTATCTTGCGGCCAACCGCGACTTAATCGGTGCGCTGCTGGGTCCGGGCGGCGACCAGGCCTTCATTAAAAGGATCATCGACACCGCTCGTGAGGCTGTGGTGCCGCGTGCGCAGACGGGCATTTTGGGCCTGGCGCTGGGTACGTTCTTTGACTACTACGTCACCTACGTCGTGAGTGCCGAGGTCGGCATGATTCAGCGCTGGTTTGAGCGTGGGCTCACCGAATCGCCCGAGGCCATGGCGCGCATTATGACGGTGCTCGCTTTTGTGCGCCCTGGTGACCTGTATGGCCAACCCATCGATATCAACGTGCCGGAATATGGCATGAAGCTATTGAACTTGCAGCTCGAGGACGCGGCCGACACCGTCGCAACCGTCGAGTCCAACAACTAAGAGGAGAGACAGATGAGCAAACTCGTCGAGGGCATTAAGGACCGTATGGTTGCTGCCGCACGCGAGGCCGCGCCCGCCGTGGTGGACGCCGCGCAGAAGGCCGCGACCGCGGCTGCCGAGAAAGTTGCCGAGGCAGTTGCCGATGCCAAGAACGCAGCAGGGGAGACGTCCGTCGCTAGCGAGCTCGCCACCGCCGCTGAGTCCGTGGCCGCCACCCACGCCCCCGAAGGCGCGATCTTCAACCCCGAGAACGCTCGTGGCAACCTGCACCTGGGCATCGACGTGGGCTCCACTACCGTCAAGCTCGCTGTGCTCAACGACGACAACCAGATCGTCTACGCCAAGTACCAGCGCCACCACACCGACGTCCGCGCCTGCGCCCGCGACCTGTTCGAGGGTGCCGCGACCGTGCTGCCGACGGCCCAGATGACCTGCGCCATTACCGGCTCGGGCGGCCTGCTGCTGTCCCAGTGGCTCGACCTGGAGTTTGTCCAGGAGGTCATCGCCAGCAAGCGTGCCGTCGAGACCCTCATTCCGGCCACCGATGTCGCCATCGAGCTGGGCGGCGAGGACGCCAAGATCATCTACTTTGACAACGGCATCGAGCAGCGCATGAACGGTACCTGCGCCGGCGGTACAGGCGCGTTCATCGACCAGATGGCAACCCTGCTGCACACCGATGCCAGCGGCCTTAACGAACTCGCGGCCAACGCCACCACCATCTATCCCATCGCTAGCCGCTGCGGCGTCTTTGCCAAGACCGACGTCCAGCCGCTGCTCAACGAAGGCGCCCGTCCCGAGGACGTCGCCGCTTCCATCTTCCAGGCCGTCGTGACCCAGACCATCTCGGGTCTGGCGTGCGGCCGTCCCATCCGCGGTAACGTCGCCTTCTTGGGCGGCCCGCTGCAGTATCTCTCCGAGCTGCGCCATCGCTTCTACCTCACGCTCAACCTGGACGAGGAGCACCGCATTGTGCCCCAAAACGCCCACCTGTTTGTGGCGAGCGGCGCCGCCATGGCGCATGAGTCCAACAAGCTCAGCACGTTCCCGCAGCTCATCGAGGCTATCGATGCCCTGGGTGACACACAGGGTGCCGAGGTCGAGCGTCTGGACCCGCTCTTTGCCACCGACGAGGACTTTGCCGAGTTCAAGACCCGCCACGACCAGGAAGTCGTTCCCAAGGGCAAGCTCGACGGCTACACCGGCCGCGTGTTCATTGGCATCGACGCCGGTTCCACCACCATGAAGGCCGCGCTCGTGGGCGAGGACGGCCAGCTGCTGCACACCTGGTACGGTAACAACAACGGCGACATCCTTGGCACGGCCAAGGTCATCATGGCCGATTTCTACAACCACATCCCCGCCGGCTGCACCATCGGCCACGTGACCACCACGGGCTACGGCGAGGCGCTGCTCATCGAGGCCCTCAAGGCCGACTCCGGCGAGATTGAGACCGTCGCGCACCTGCGCGGCGCCAAGGCATTCCTGCCCGGCGTCGAGTTCATCCTGGACATCGGCGGTCAGGACATGAAGTGCCTGCGCGTCAAGGACGGTGTTATCGAGCACATCATGCTCAACGAGGCCTGCTCGTCGGGCTGCGGCAGCTTTATCGAGAGCTTTGCCGTGTCCATGAACATGGACGTGCGCGCGTTTGCCGACGCCGCCATCCATGCCAAGGCTCCCGTCGACCTGGGTAGCCGCTGCACGGTCTTTATGAACTCGCGCGTCAAGCAGGCGCAAAAGGAAGGCGCCACGGTGGGCGACATCGCGGCCGGCCTGTCCTATTCCGTCATCAAGAATGCCCTGTTCAAGGTCATTAAGCTGCGCGACCCCAAGGAGATCGGCAGCCAGGTGATCGTCCAGGGCGGCACCTTTATGTCCGACGCCACGCTTCGCGCATTTGAGCAGCTCACCGGCGTTCATGCCGTGCGTCCCGACATCGCCGGCTGCATGGGAGCCTATGGTGCGGCCCTGCTCGCTCGCGATCGCGCCGGCGCCGATGGCACCTCGACCATCCTTTCAGCCGAGGACATCGCGCACCTCACCGTGACGCAAAAGCATGTCCGCTGCGGCCGTTGCTCCAACAACTGCCAGCTCACCGTCAACGACTTTGGCGGCGGCAGACGCTTCATTACCGGCAACCGCTGCGAGAAGGGCGCCGGCCACAAAAAGCAGAAGACCGAGGCCCCCAACCTCTTCAAAAAGAAAAACGAGCTGCTCTTTAACCGCGAGGTCCTGAGTCCCGACGAGGCCCCGCGCGGCACCGTGGGTATCCCGCGCGCACTCAACATGTACGAGAACTACCCCTTCTGGCACGCGTTCTTTACACGCCTGGGCTTTAGCGTGCAGCTGTCCGACCAGTCGAGCAAGAAGACCTACCAGGCGGGCATCGAGTCCATGCCGTCCGAGAGCGTGTGCTATCCGGCCAAGATGAGCCACGGCCACGTGATGAACCTCATCGACCGTGACGTCGACTTCATTTGGATGCCGTGCGTGCGCTGGGAGCGCAAGGAGGATCCGACGGCTGGCAACTGCTATAACTGCCCCATCGTCATGAGCTACCCCACGGCGCTGGCGCTCAATATCGACGAGATTCGCGAGCAGAACATCGAGTTCCTGTACCCGTTTGTGCCGTATCACGATAAGACCGAGCTTAAGCGCCGTCTGTACCAGGTGCTCGCCGTCGACCGTGTGGCCGATGC
>CABUUG010000067.1 GCA_902494605.1 uncultured Collinsella sp. | reverse complement strand
TAAAGGCAGATCCAGCCCACATTAGCAGCTCCTGCGCACCGGTGGTGACACCGAGCGTGGCGAGAAGCCCCACGAGCACCAGCGACTGCACCGCATACCAGTGGATGGAATGTTTGATGTTCTTGGAGACGACCACCATGGTGGACGTGACGATCAGAAGGCCGCCAAGGATGTTGACGATCGAATAACCCATGTCGTTCTACCTCCTAACCGATCCAGCTGGCCGAAAGCGGGCCGCTGACGATAACCATGATGATGAGCACGATAAACACGAACGCCATCGCGCGGGGAAGCGGGGCTCCCGCAGCGACCTCTTCGCTCGGCTCGCCGGGCAGGCAATAGCCCATCCACTTGAGGAACCAGGCAAAGGTGGCAACGGTCTCGGCAACCATGATGCACACGAGCACCAGGATCGCGACGTTGCCGGCACCCACAGAAAAGCCGCCGGCGATGATCTGGAACTTCGAGAAGAACGTGTTCATGGGCGGCACGCCGGCAATGGCGAGTGCCGCGACACCAAAGCCCACGCCCGAGATCGGGTACTTCTTTACGATGCCGCGAAGCTTGGGCAGCATACGCGTACCGAGCGTAAAGGAGAACGAACCGGCGATCAGGAAGAACAGCGTCTTGGCGAAAGCATGGTTAAAGATGTGGCACACGGCGCCATCAAAGGCCAGCTGGCTGCCAAAGACCGAAAGGCCCAGACCAAAGAACACATAGGAGAGCTGGGCGATCGTAGAGAAGGCCAGCAGACGCTTCATGTCCTTTTGCGGCAGGTACATAAGGAAACCAAAGAGCATGGTGACCATGGCGTCGATAATGGCGACCCAGCCCACGATCTCGGGAATCTCGCCGGCAGAGACGAGTGCGCGCGCGAACACGCACACGCCGACCTTGACCATCGAGGCACCATGCAGGTAGGCCGAAACAGGCGTCGGCGCCTCCATGGCCGAGGGCAGCCACATGTACATGGGGACCTGTGCGGACTTGGCCCAGGCCGCAAACAGCACGAGCAAAAGAACGATAGCCTTGAGCTTGGCGTCGAGGCCGGCAATCGCGGTGATGGCGAAGGTACCGGTGTGGGCAAACACGATAGCGGCGCCCAGATACAGGCCGAGCGCACCGATATGCGTAATGATCAGGGCCTTCATGCCGGCCTTCTTGGCCGTAGGCGACATGTAGTAGCTAATGAGGCCCCAAGAGCACGCGCCCGTGATCTCAAAGAACACGAGCTGGCCCAAAAGGGTCGAGCTGTACACAAGGCCGGCCATGGCGCCAATGAAGGTCGCGAGGTACGCGTAGAAGCGACGACGCGGCGCGTCGGGATGCTCACGGTTGTTCTCGCTCATATAGGGAATCGAATAGATCACGACAAGCAGGCCGATACCCACAAAGGCGGGCGCGAGCAGCGTGCTCATGCGATCGAAGGTGAATCCCATGACGAGGGTCTGCCCAAACGAGATCAGGGGGACCTGCGTGTCGGGCATGCCGGCGCCGGCGAAATTCGCGGCGAGGGCGATGGTGCAGACCGTCGAGACGGCGGCACCCAAAACGCTGAACCACTTGGCGTACGGACGGGGGAACAGGGCGACGAGCACCGAGGCCACCATCGGGGCCGCGATAGCGACCAAGCCGAGAAGGGACAGACTGACTGCAAATGACATTGTTTCTCCCTTCTCCTACACGCCGACGACCACGAAGACAAACGCCAGAACGGCGATGCCCACGACGGCCCAGGTCTGATTACCGAGCACCTTAAAACGCGAGCGCGAGCAGGAGTTCTCGATCACGCCGCATACGACAAAGTCGATAAGGCACTTCACCAGGAAGATGACTGCACCCAGAACGGCGGCGGCGCCCACGGTCGTGGGCTCGCCCCAAGGGATGAAGATTGCGCAGAACCAGGCGACGACCAGGACCTGTTTCATGGACATGGCGAGCTTGGCCATTGCAAGCGACGGGCCGGAAAGCTCGGCGAGCGGGCCTTCTTGAAGCTCCTGCTCGGCCTCGGCCTGGTCAAACGGCAGCTTGCCGAGCTCCATGTAGCAGGCGATCGCAAAGGCGATGCCGGCGAGGATCACAGCGACCGGCGCGTCGATGGCGCCCGTCATGATGTGCTGACCCATGGTAGCGATGTCGGTGGAGCCGCACACCAGGGCGGCGGCAAACAGCGCCAGCAGCATGGACGGCTCGATGAGCACGCTCATGAGCAGCTCGCGAACGCCGCCGATACCAGCGTAGGCGTTGGACGAATCCACACCGCAGAGGGCGAAGAAGAAGCGGGCGAGCGCCAGGCTGTACATGATGGTGATGGCGTCACCAAAGACCGGGATGGGGCTTTGTGTCGTAAAGAGCGGCAGACCCATCGCGAGCATAAAGGCGACGGCGAAGAACAGCGGCGGCATAATGCGCAGCGCAAAGCTCGCGTCCTCGCTCTGGGACTCGGGGCGCGCAAAGAGCTTGGCCAGGTCGCGGTAGTCCTGCATGATGCTGGGGCCGCGACGGTTGTGCATCTTGGCGCGGATCACGCGGCCGAGACCGGAGAAGAACGGTGCGACGGCCATGACGACCACGCCCTGCAGAACGGCAAGTACGATGTTGTTCATGCTCTCCCCTCCTTAACCCATTTGCACGGCGAGCACGAGGAACACCACGAGTGCCGCGACGATGTAGCAGATATAGATGCTGTAGTTGCCGCCCTCAAGCTTAGTCGCGAGGTCGGCGAGCTTCTCGACACCCTTATGCGGGGCATCGACGAGAACCTTGTCGGGTACGGGCTCCACAGCCTCGGCCACACCGGTAAGCTTCTGGAAGAAGTGCGCAATGGACCAGCAGACGGCCGTGCAGCGGTCACGCAGCGTGTAGAGCGGCTGCATAAACCAGGACACCTCGGAGGCAAAGGTCGTGGCCACGACGGGCATATGCTCGTTGGGAGCATAGCCGCATGCCCACGGCTGGGACTTCTGCACCTTGCCGACGGTCTTGAGCTTGCGATAACCGCAGGCAAGGCCGACGAGCACCACGAGCGCAATAGCGATCGCGGGCGTGGAAGTGGCAGCGCCGGAGTACTGGTTCATGAGCCCCATGCCCTCGGCGGCAAACACGCCACCGTACGGATGCAGCACGGACGCGGCGACATCGACCAGCACGGGCGCGATCACGGGAGCGCCAATGCCCAGCACGACGCAGATGGCCGCGAGCAGGCCCTGCGCAAACACCATGGGGGCGGGAACCTCCTTGGCATTGGCCGCGGCCTCGGAGCGGGGCGCGGAGGCAAAGGAGACGCCATAGGCCTTGACGAAGCACGTGACAGCCAGAGCGCCGGTAATGGCAAGTGCGACGGCAGCGAACACGGCCACGATCATGACGGCCTTGTCGCCCTGCATGGCGGCATTAAAGAGCGACTGGTAGGTTAACCACTCGGACACAAAGCCGTTGAAGGGCGGGATGGCCGAGATGGCAAGCGCGCCGACGAGGAAGCAGATGGCCGTTGCCGGCATACGACGGAACAGGCCTCCCATCTTCTCCATATTGCGCGTACCCGTGGAGTACAGCAGCGCACCGGCGCCCAAGAACAGCTCGCCCTTAAACATCGCGTGGTTAAACGTGTGATAGAGGGCGGCCATCAGAGCCAGGACGGCGATGCCGACCGAGTTGAGCGCCATAGCGGCCATGGAGGCGCCGACGCCGAGCAGAATGATGCCGATGTTCTCGACGGAGTGATAGGCCAGCAGGCGCTTGATGTCATGCTCCTGCAGGGCGAAGGCCACGCCGAGAACCGACGAGATCGCACCGAAGACCATGACCATAAGACCCCACCAGACCTGAACGCCAGAGGCGGAGAGCAGGTCGAGGCCCACTTTGAGGATGCCGAAGATACCGATCTTGATCATGCCGCCGGACATGAGGGCCGACACGTTGGACGGCGCCTCGGGATGTGCCTTGGGCAGCCAGCCGTGCAGCGGGATGATACCGGCCTTGGCGCCAAAGCCAAAGAAGGCGAGCACGAAGCACACGGATGCGACCGCGGGGCTAAACTGCGTAGCGCGGAAATCCGCAAAGGCAAACGAGCCACCGGCGAAGTTGGTCATGGTGAGGAAGCTCGCCATGATGAGCACAAAGCCCACGTGTGCGATCACAAAGTAGAGCCAACCGCCGTGGATGGAATTCTCGTTCTCCTCGATCACGACCAGGAAGTACGAGGTCAGCGACATGAGCTCAAAGGCGACCAGGAACCAAAACACGTTGTCGGCGGTGATGACGAGCATCATGGACGCCACGAAGGTGTTAAAGAAGAAGCCAGCGCGGCCCTTTTTGCCCGGGTACTCATCAAAGTAGTTGAGACCGTAGATCGAACCGGCAAACGCGAGCACCGAGATGAGCGCCACGAACAGGCCGGACAGCTGATTGAGCAGCAGCTGGAAATGGGCAAACGGGAAGAACACGATGGTGTCGACCGACGTGACATCGCCCAGCACGGCCTGGATACCGGCCACAAACGAAAGCACCGCGGCGACGGCGCCGATAAGGCAGCCGGCGGTTTTGGCGGCGTTATCGGCCTTGATCAGCAGAACCGAGGCGAGCGCACCGATGCACGAGACGGCAAGCGATGCGATAAACAGCGTCATGCTATCCATTGTTTACGCTCCCTTCTGCTTTCTCGGACAGGCCCTGGGCCACAGCGGTAACGTCGACGACCGGACCGTTTTCGATCGAACGCAGGCGCTTGGCCTCGTCGAGCTCGCGATCGGCCGCGCCGCCCATGACGGTCAGCGCCTTGGTGGGGCACGCCGCCACACAATGCGGGCCGTCCGGATCGAAGGCGCACAAGTCGCACTTGACAGCGCAGGTGTACTGGCCGGGAGCCCACGTAAGCAGGCTGCTCAGGGACTTAGGATACGAAGGCGTCGGGTCGCACATGCCTGCGACACCGGCGATAGACGTGCCATCGGGATGGATGGCTCCGAAGGGGCACGCGATGGCGCACAGCCTGCACCCGATGCACTCCTGCTCCTTGACGTGGATGCGATCGCCATCGTGCTCGATGGCATTCACCGGGCAAACCTCGGCGCAGGGGGCACCCTCGCAATGGTGGCAGGCAAGGGCGGCCGAAATACCGCCGGTCTTTACGAGCGCCAGGCGCGGCGTATCCTGAAGACCCTGCATCCGGTGGGCGTCGGCACAGGCGGACTGGCATGTTCCGCAGCCGATGCACCTCTCCGGGTTGATGTCGATGAAGCGGTTCATCCCCACTTCCTTTCAAAATAACGGGCCGGGCTCCCGAACGTACGGGACGCCCGGCCCAAAAAGCCAACGAGAACGGGACTACACGATTTGGTTCACGTGCGCCTCGTCGTCGAACTTGGCGGCGCCGGGCTCAACGTCCTGAGGAGCGGCGGCGTCCACCAGAGCCTGCTTGAGCTCGGTGTACTGACGCTCGACCTCGCCCTCGGCCCAGACCTGGTCGGCGATAGCGTCGACCTGGCAGGCGGAGAACTTGTCCTCGGGCGTGTGCGAGACCGGGTCGACCTTGTGCATGGTCAGCTCGTTGCACTTGCCGATCCACCACTGGTAGGTCATATAGACCGTGCCCTTGTTGATACGGTCGCTCACGTCGGCGCGGCTGTATACCTGACCGCGGCGGCTGTGAATCGAGACGATGTCGCCGTTCTTGATGCCGCGCGCTTGGGCGTCCGCGGGATTCATGCGGACAAAACCGGGCTCATCGGCAAGCAGCGCCAGCGTCTTGCAGTTGCCGGTCATCGAACGGCAGCTGTAGTGGCCGACCTCGCGGACGGTGCACAGGATGAGCGGGTACTCATCGTCGGGAAGCTCGGAGGGCGCCTCCCAGTCGTGCGCCATCAGGTTGGCGCGGCCATCCTTGGTGGTGAACTTGCCACCAGCGAACATGTCGGCCGTGCCGTGGTCGTTCACATCGGTGCTCTTAACCGGCCACTGGGCGTAACCGCCCTCGGGAGCCATCTTCTCGTAGGTCGCGCCCACAAAGTTGGGGCACAGGCTAATGCACTCGTTCCAGATCTGCTCGGTGTTGTCGTAGTGCATGGGGTAGCCCATGCGCGTGGACAGGTCCGCGAAGATCTCCCAGTCGTGGCGGCACTCGCCCTTGGGCGGAACGGCCGCGTCAAAGTGCTGGAAGCTACGGTCGGATGCGGTAAAGACACCCTCGTGCTCGCCCCAAGAGGTGGCAGGCAGGATGACGTCGGCGAGCATGGTCGTCTGCGTCATAAAGATGTCCTGGCAAATGAACAGATCCAGCTCGGAGAGCGTCTTGCGCATACCGGCCGAATCGGGCTCGGTCTGCACCGGGTCCTCGCCGTAGTTGTAGAAGCAGTGCACCTTACCCTCGTCGACCAGGTGGCCCAGGTCGGTGAGCTTGTAGCCCTCCTCGAGCGGGAGCTTTTCCTCGGGCACGCCCCAAGCCTTGGCAAACTTGGCACGCACTGCCGGGTCGGTGACCTTCTGGTAGCCAGGGTACAGGTTGGGCAGCATGCCCATATCGCAGGAGCCCTGGACGTTATTCTGACCGCGCACGGGCGCGAGGCCGGAGTTGGGTTTGCCGATCTGGCCGGCAACGCAGGCGATGGAGGCGATGGTGTGCACCGTCTTCAGGTTCTGCTTCTGCTGGCATACGCCCATGCCCCAGCCAATGATGGCAGAGGGCTTCGCCGTGGCGTACATCTCGGCAGCTTGGTGGATCAACGCGGGCTCGACACCCGTGATGTCCTGTACGGATTCGGGAGTGTAGTTCTTGATGGTCTCCCACCACTCGTCAAAGCCGTTCGTGTGCTCGGCGACGAATTCCTTGTCGTAGAGGCCATCGTTGACCAGACAGTTGGCAAAGGCGTTGAGGAACGCAACATTGCAACCGTTCTTGATCGGAAGGTAGAGATCGGCGATACGCGCGGTTTCGATATGGCGCGGGTCGGCGACGATGATCTTGCAACCCTTTTCTTTGGCTCGCACGATACGCCTTGCGACGATGGGGTGCGAATCGGCAGGGTTATAGCCGAAGAGGAAAATGCAGCCCGCATCCTCCATACCGGGGATGGAGCATGACATGCAACCTGAACCAACCGTGTCCATCAGACCGAGGACAGTAGGGCCGTGTCAAGTACGGGCGCAGTTGTCCACGCTGTGGGTGCCGATGCACGCACGCGTAAACTTCTGCATGACGTAGTTCGCCTCATTGCCGCCGCCTCGCGAAGAGCCGGTGGTCATGACAGCGTTAGGACCATATTCGTCAATTATGGCCTGCATCTTAGATGCGGTGAAATCCAGTGCCTCGTCCCAGCTTACGCGCTCAAGATCCGCGCCCTTGGTGCGGCGGATCATCGGGTGCAGTACGCGAGGAGTCAAGATCTTGGTGTCGTTGATGAAGTCGTAGCCGCTCATGCCCTTAAGGCACAGCTCGCTCTGGTTGGTGATGCCGTTGAGCGGTTCGGTGCCCACGACCTGGCCGTTTTGGACCAGGAGGTTAAACTGGCAACCGGCGCCGCAGTACGGGCAGATCACTTTATGCTTCTCCATGACACCCTCCTTCCTTTCTCTGCTACCGATTAATCGGTACGTATTTGACAATCATTGGGCCTGTATGGCCACCCGCTTACGCCTCGTTTTCGATGGTGGCGCGGGCACGCTCGGCGGTCAGTTCCGCCAGGCGCTCCTCGTCTACCAGGGTGAGGCCCTTGGTCGGGCACGCCTCGGCACACGCCGGACCGCCGGGACGGTCCACGCACAGGTCGCACTTGAGCACGAAGCTCTTAGTCTGCGAACCCACGCGCACGTCGCCCATCAAGACGGGGACCTGCGTGGTCGCCACGCTCACGGCGCCAAAGGGGCAGGCCATGACGCAGCTCTTGCAGCCGATGCAGTTGTCCTCGTTGACGCCGATACGATGGTTCTTTGGATCAAAGAACAAGGCGCCCGTAGGGCAAGCCTTGGCGCACGGGGCATCCTCGCAGTGATGGCAAGCCACCGGTGCGGAGATCTCGTACGTACGCGTCACGCGCAGGCGCGGCGCGGCGATGTTGCCGGGGATGTCGTGTGCCTCGATACACGCCGCCATGCAGGTTTGACACCCAATGCAGCGCGAGGAATCGGCTACGACTCGTTTATTGCCCATGTTGTTCACTCCCTCCTGAATCCCATGCCGGAGAGACCCTGTCGACGTTGTCCCAAGCCGCCCGTGGCCTGGCATCGGCGTATCGAGTGCATGCGGCGAAACAGACACTTCGATAGAATTCCTCCAACGATATACAGGTTAAATATACGCAGTTTCAGGGGGTAAACTTGAGCATAGGCCCTGCAATACGGGTGTATTGCAGGGGTTTTGGCAGGTTGGAACTATTCTCGATAGGATATAAAGGCGAGTGTATTACACGCGTACGTTCGAGAGAGATTTCACGCTCGCTTCTGAAGGATGTAGTACGGTTGTAATATATTTCACACTCAATTACTCGAGTGCAATAAAGTAATGGTTGTAAGATTGGCTATTATTAGCCGATGCTGTATTTGACTATTCAAATTGCACGCTCATTAAGGGAGGCCAGTGATGTCATCGACTCAAAAACGAGCCATCCTGCAGGTGCGCATTCGCGAGGAAGACAAGCAGCATGCCGAGCATCTCTACGACGCCATGGGCACATCGCTCGCCGAGGCCGTCCGTCTTTTTGTCGCGCAGAGCATTTTGATGCGCAAGCTTCCCTTTCAGCCGGTCGCCGTGCGCTCAAAGGACGGCACCGCCGCCTATGGATCGCTCAAAGCATATGGGGACCCCAATCGCCGCTCCGAGGAGCGCAATGCCTGGATTGAATACCTTGCTACAGAAAGCGACGATTCGATTTTGGGTCCCGAGGAAGTAGATATCCATGAGTAGCACCATCATCGACGAGACCGTCATCCTGCGCTACCTGCTTGACGACGACGAAGTTCTGTCACCGCGCGCCGCCAAGGTCATCGCCACGCGCACCGCTCGTGTCTACCCCGAAATCATCACGCGCGTCGTGGTCACGCTGCGCGACGTCTATAAGGTTCCCCGCGTTGAGATTGCTGCGGCCATGAAAAGGCTGCTCGATGACGTCATGGTCGACGAGCCCACCGTTGTCGCCCTTGCCGTCAAACTCTTTGGCAAGACCCATATGGACTTTACCGACTGCCTCCTCGCAGCCCGAACCGCCATCTACAACGATGATGTCGTGAGCTTTGGCAAGCCCATCATCCAAGGCATGATCGATTACCGCCACAAGCGCCAAACCGCTGCCGACGCCCGCGACCGCGCCGCCGACGCCCGCGGCCACAGTACCGACGCCGCCATCGACAAGCTCCGCCACCACGGTCGCCACTAACCGACAGCCAACGGCATCGCCCGCTCCTCAGCCCCATCCCTTCCTAAGTTGCGGTGAAATAGTTCCTGATTAAGGCTTATTCGAGCTTTTCAAGAACTATTTCACCGCAACTTTCTGTAAGGGTGGTTTTAAGTGCCGCCGAGGGGCACTAATCAACCGTTTGCCGATATGTTTGGCTCTGACTCATGACT
>CABUUG010000066.1 GCA_902494605.1 uncultured Collinsella sp. | reverse complement strand
GGCCGAGCTGGTAGGGGAGGATCCCGCTTCGGTGACCGTCGAGCTTTAACTTTTTGGATGGTACATGGCTCGTCGTACGCCTTCTCAACTGAATATGCTGCTCGCCGTCGATAAGCCGGTGGGCTGCACGTCCCACGATGTGGTCTCGCAATGCCGACGCGCCCTCCATGAGCGGCGCGTCGGCCATGCCGGCACGCTCGACCCCATGGCATCCGGCGTCATGGTGGTGGGCGTGGGCCAGGCTACTCGTCTGCTGGGCATGCTAACCCTCGATACCAAAAGCTATGTCGCCGACATCTCGTTTGGCGCCGAGACCAATACCGATGATGCGGAGGGCGAGGCGGTCCGCACGGTGGCTGTTGCCAACGAGCTCCGCGATCCTGCCTATGCTCGTGAGCGCTTGGCCGCCATGCTGGGCCCGCAGATGCAGGTGCCGCCGGCGTTTTCTGCTATCTCGGTCAATGGCGTTCGCGCCTACAAGTCTGCTCGCGAGGGCAATGCGGTGGACCTACCTCCGCGCCCCGTCGAGGTCTATGGCGCCGACCTGATCGCCGTGGGCGGCGAAGGTGATACGTGTGTGTGGACCGTGGCGTTCTCGGTGAGCAAGGGCACCTATATCCGTGCGCTCGCTCGCGACCTGGGCCGCGCTTGCGATAGCGCCGCGCATATTTCCGCGCTGCGCCGCACGGCTTCCGGTGTTGTTTCCATTGGCGCTTGTCATGCGGTCGAGGAGCTTTCTCCCGAGTCCGCGGCTGGCTTTGCCCTGGATCCCATTGCGGCCCTGGGCGCCACACGTGTTGACTTGCCGGGCAATCTTGCCGACGACCTGCTCTGCGGCCGACGCATTCCCGTTGAGCGTGCGCTTGCCGATTTCGATTCCTCGAAGGCGCCGTTTGCGTTGGTGCTCGATGGGGGACTCAAGGCGCTCGCCCGCATTGAGGGCGGCCGCTTTGTCATGGAGCACGTGTTTCCGCAGGCAATCGGCGGTGTTCGATGATGTTGTCCGCTCGCGAGCTCGCGCGTGTCTTTTTCGCGGGCGAGTCGGACGAGGCTCGCATCGTTGCTGCCGATACGTTTGATGAGTGTGAGCACTTGGGTGCCGCTTCAATCGCCATTGGCGTGTTCGACGGCGTTCACCGTGGACACCAGGAACTCATCGAAGCGCTTGTCCGTGATGCCCGTGCCCATGGCTGTAAGGCGGTCGTGGTTACCTTCGATCCCGACCCGGACGTTGTGGTGAGCCCTTCGCCCGCTCAAAAATTGATGACGACGGCCGACCGTCTGCATGCCTTGGCTCAAACCGGGGTCGATGCGGTGGTGGCCGTTCCCTTTACGCCTGAGGTTGCGGCGCTTGACCATGTTGATTTTCTCTCGCTGGTGTCGCGTCTGGTCGACATTCGATCGATTCGCGTTGGCAGTGACTTTAGGCTGGGTCGTGGCGGTGCTTCCGGTGTTGCCGAGATGCGCTCCTGGGGTTCCGAGCACGGCGTTGACGTGTATGGTCACGACCTGCTTTGCGAGGGCGGTGAGGCCATTTGCGCCACGCGCATCCGTCATGAGCTGGGACAGGGCCATGTGGAGCTTGCTGCTGGGTTACTCGGCCGTCCGTATATGGTGCGTGGCGGTGTTATTCGCGGCCGTCACGAGGGTTCTGGCATGGGCTTTCCCACGGCAAACTTGCAGGTTCCCGACGGCATTCAGGTGCCAGCCGATGGCGTGTATGAGGGTCTGGTGCTGGTCGATGACACCGCGTGGCCCGCTGCTGTGAACGTCGGCCTGCCGCCAACGTATGCTGACGATGCGGCATCTGCGCATCTCGAGGCTAATTTAATTGGTTATACGGGCGACCTGTACGGCGCTTCCGTTTCGCTGGCGTTTACGCGCTGGCTGCGTCCCTCGCGTGTGTTCGATTCGCTGGATGAGTTGATCGCGACCGTCGAGGGTAATATCGAGGATATTCGTCACAACTTGGGCGATCAGGGGGTGAGCATTCGTGATTAGCGATGAGGAAAAAGACCAGGTACGCGCTGCGTCTGACCTGGTTGCCATCGTGCAGGAAACGGTCGAGCTCAAGCCTCGCGGCCATGAGTTTTGGGGATGCTGCCCCTTCCATGGCGAGAAGACGCCGTCCTTCCACATTATCCCCGCCACGCAGGTGTGGCATTGCTTTGGTTGCGGCGAGGGTGGCGACGTTTTCACGTATATCATGAAGCGCGAGAACCTGAGCTTTCCCGAGTCAATCCGTTACTTGGCCGATCGCGCGGGTATTGAGCTGCATGACACCGGAGATCGCCGCGAGCGCGGCACCAAGCGTGCCCGCATCTACGATCTGTGCGCCGAGACCGCCCAGTTCTACCACACCATGCTCATGCGCGGTAAGGACGGCCGTCCGCGCGAGTACTTTGCCAGCCGCGGCATGGGCGGCGACGTCTGCCGCCGCTACTGCCTGGGCTTTGCACCGGGCCGTAACGCGCTGGTGTCGCACCTGTCCCAGGCGGGTTTTACCCCGCAGGAGATGATCGACGCCAACGTTGCCGTGAGTCGCGGGCGCGGGCAGCTTGCCGACCGCTTTTACGACCGCGTGATGTTCCCCATCTTTGACGAGCAGGGTCACAACATTGCCTTTGGCGGTCGCATTATGGGCGACGGCCAGCCTAAGTATCTCAACACCGCCGAGACGAGCGTGTTTCATAAGAAGAGAAACCTCTACGGCTTTAATTGGGCCAAGGAGTTTATCGTCGCGCAGGATACCGCCATCGTGGTAGAGGGCTATACCGATTGCATCGCCTGCTGGGAGGCGGGGATTAAAAACGTTGTCGCCACGCTGGGCACCGCCCTCACGGAGCATCATGTAAAGACGCTCACTCGCTTTGCCAAGCGCATCGTGTATATGTTCGACGGCGATGCAGCGGGCCAGAAGGCCGCCCGTCGCGCGATTCAGTTTATCGAGCAGGATTCCATGGACCTGCGCTGCGTGGTGCTCCCCGACGGCAACGACCCCATGGAGTTCATCACCGCACATGGTGGCGAGGCACTGCAGACGCGCATCGACGCTGCCGAGCCGCTTATGGACTTTGTCTACCGTTCGCTGCAGGAGTCGAGTGACATCACCACGCCGGGCGGTCGCGCTAAGGCGCTGGAAGATGCGCTGACGCTTATCTATCCGCTGCGCGATAGCTATATGATCGACACGTACTTTATCCAGATTGCCGATCTGCTGGGTTTGGATCTGGAGACGGTGCGCGCGAGCTCGGGTCGTGTGTTTCGCGATGTCGCCAAGCGCGAGGATGCGGAACGACGTCGTGAGCAGAACTATGAGCGCCAGCGGGCACAGACTGAGCGGTCCGGTAGCGCGGGCGGTCGGGCGTCGGGTTCTCGCGATGCCGGTCGCGGTGCTTGGGCATCGGGCGCGACGCCGCCGGTGTCCGCGCCGGTCGAAGAAGAGCCGTACGACTACGTCCCGCTCGATGCCTACGGCGCCGCGCCCGTGGAGGTCGTCGACGACCTGCCGCCGATCGATGTGCCTGATGGTATGGGAGCTGTGCCTGTGGCTGACGGTTCGGGCGCACCGGCTGCGGCGGCGCCGATGGTTCTTACCGATCTTGAACGCAAGTCCTTGGCAGGGGAGCGCGAGCTGTTGACGATGCTCACGAGCTACCCCGACCTGTTCCGCACGTATGCTGACCGCATCTGCTCCATCGAGTGGGTCGACCCACGTCACGAGTCCATCGCATGGGCCGTACTGGCAACGCCGCCGGGAACCGATCCTGCAGCCTGCATGGATGCGGCGCGCTCGGTGTGTCCCGAGGCGGCAACTCTTGTGAGTGCCGGGCGCATCTCGGCGACGAGCAAGCACCCTACCGAGACGAACATCGTGTTTATGCTCGATACGCTCGAGCTCTACACCATCAAGCGTCGCATGCGTGCCGCACAGGCCAAGCTGCGCCAGGACCGTTCACTCGATGATGAGGCCCGTCGCGCGCTGACCGTGCAGGCCGCGCAGGATTCGCAACGTCAACGCGAACTGCAAAAGTCGATCGGCGGCGTGGCTGACCCGTTCCGTTTGATCGGCCTGGAGGCCGCGGGCACCGAACAAGCCTAGATGTTGTGGTCAACCAGCGTATTCTCGCCTATATCCAGTCTTCTTTTTGGGTATAAACGTCAATGTGTGTGCTAAAGTATTGAGTCCTGTGGACTATGAAGGGAGAATCTGTGCCAAAAAAGACTGAGAGCACGGGTACTGGGCTGGAATCCTACGTTGCAAAGCTTATGGGCAACGGCTCAAACAGGACTTCGGTAACCGAGGACGAGATTCAGGTCGCCCTGAAGGATATCGATGTTTCTGACGAGCAGCTCACCGCGGTGTATTCCGCGCTGCGCAACAGCGGCATCCAGATTATCTCCGCGAGCGGTAACGACGACGCCCCCATGGACGTCGACGATAACGATACCGATACCGACGATTTCGATGACGACGACGAGCACGATTCCGGCTCGCTCGACGATCACGAGCTCAAGATGGCCCGCCAGGCCGACGCCGAGATGGGTTCTTCCAAGAGCAAGAAGAAGCACACCGTGCGGACGTCCCGTTCGCGTTCGCGCGTGCGCGGCATCGATGCCTCCACGGTGATGCTGACCGGCGATCCGGTCCGTATGTACCTCAAGGAGATCGGCAAGGTCGACCTGCTGACCGCCTCCGAAGAGGTCGATCTGGCTATGAAGATTGAGGCCGGTCTTGAGGCCACCGAGAAGCTCGAGGCTGCCGATGCTGGTGAGCTCGAACTCACGCGTGCCGAGATGCGTCGTCTTACGCGCATTGAGAACGTGGGCCTCGAAGCCAAGCAGGCGCTCATCAGTGCAAACCTGCGTCTGGTCGTCTCCATCGCCAAGCGCTATGTTGGTCGCGGCATGCTGTTCCTGGACCTGATCCAGGAGGGCAACCTCGGTCTGATCCGCGCCGTCGAGAAGTTCGACTACCAGAAGGGCTTTAAGTTCTCCACGTACGCCACGTGGTGGATCCGTCAGGCTATTACGCGCGCTATCGCCGACCAGGCTCGTACCATCCGTATTCCCGTGCATATGGTCGAGACCATCAACAAACTCGTCCGCGTGCAGCGCCAGCTTCTTCAGGACCTTGGTCGCGACCCGACCCCCGAGGAGATCGGTGCCGAGATGGACATGAGCGCCGACCGCGTCCGCGAGATCCAGAAGATCTCGCAGGAGCCCGTGTCGCTCGAGACCCCCATCGGCGAGGAAGAGGATTCCCAGCTGGGCGACTTTATCGAGGACTCCCAGGCCATCGTTCCGCCCGATGCGGCCAGCTTCTCCATGCTGCAGGAGCAGCTCACCCAGGTGCTCGACTCGCTTGCCGATCGTGAGCGCAAGGTTATCGAGCTGCGCTTTGGCCTTGTCGACGGACATCCCCGTACGCTCGAGGAAGTCGGCCGCGAGTTTGGCGTCACGCGCGAACGCATCCGCCAGATTGAGTCCAAGACCCTGGCCAAGCTCCGCCACCCGAGCCGCAGCAGCAAGCTCAAGGACTATATCGAAAGCTAGTCAAGCAAGAGGCGCCCTCAAGCACATTCGCTTGGGGGCGCTTTCATGTAGTCGTTGGGGACGTTCCTAATTGACTAGGTCGGAAAAATTCTCAAAAAAGTTCTTGCCCTGAGCTGATTCGTCCGTATAATAAACTTCGTTGCTTGAGAGCACGCACCTATTCCTCGGTAGCTCAATGGTAGAGCACGCGGCTGTTAACCGCGCTGTTGTAGGTTCGAGTCCTACCCGGGGAGCCAGGTTGTAAAACCCGTCGCTTATGCGGCGGGTTTTTTCATGCCGCGAGCGGCTGTCACGAACGTTACCGTATCAACATTTCGTGTCGAGGATGTAATCGTGAACCCCGCCGCCCTAACATGGCGTGGTCGTTGTAGAATATTGCAATGATTGCTCCCACGACATGGTGCCGCGAGCACCAGAAAAGGAGATTCTTGTGTCTGAGACCATTAACGGCAGCTTGAGCGTCTCGAATGACGTTATTGCCGATATTGCCGGTTATGCCGCGATGACGTGCTACGGCGTCGTCGGTATGGCCGAGCAGCTCCAGGGCGCCGAGAGCGTGCGCCTGCTTGCCGGTCAGCGCCTCCGCAAGGGCGTGCTTGTCTCCGCCGATGAGAACGGCCTCACGGTCGACCTTCACGTCGTGCTCGAGAACGGCGTCAACATGAAGTCCGTCTGCCACAATCTTTCGAGCTCCGTTGCCTTTACCTTGCAGGAGATCGCCCAGATCGATCCCGCCGGCCTTAAGATCGGCATTCACATCGACGCGCTCAAGAGCCGTCTGAACTAGCATCCGAAAACGGAGATTCTAACACCCATGATTGCAAAGACCATTCGCACCTGTTTTCCGATCGCTGCGGCTGCCGTTTCCGACAAGGCCGAGGAGATCAACAAGCTCAACGTCTTCCCCGTACCCGATGGCGATACCGGCACCAACATGTCGCTCACGCTCGCCTCGGTGACCAAGGAGCTTTCTGCTCTTCCTGCCGACGCCGACATGGAAGCCATCGCCGGCGCCATCACCCACGGCTCCCTCATGGGTGCCCGCGGTAACTCCGGCGTTATTACGTCGCAGATTCTGCGCGGTGTGGCCGAGGGCCTTGTCTCTGCCGACGAGTCCATTACGTCCGCCAATATCGCCTTCGCTTTCCGTCGCGCCGTTAAGGTCGCCTTCCAGGCTGTCCGCAAGCCCATCGAAGGCACGATCCTCACGGTCCTGCGTGATGTCTCGACCAAGGCCGATGAGTGCGAGAAGAAGAAGTTCTCGGCCGAGGATGCGCTCGATGCCATCGTCGTCGAGGCGTACCAGTCCGTCGCCCGCACGCCCGACCTGCTGCCCGTTCTGAAGGAGAACGGCGTGGTCGACTCCGGCGCCTTTGGATTTGCCATTTTCCTCGAGAACTTTGTGGCTGCCGCTCTTGGCCGCAGCACCGTTGTCGAGGATTTCTCCGCTACGTTTGATTCCGCAGGCTCTGCCCGCGATGCCGCTCTTGGCCGTGTTGAGATCGAGGCCAATGACGACTGGGAGGGCTCGGAGTTCCGTTACTGCAATGAGTTCCTGTTTAAGGCAGACGCCCCGTTTGACGAGGACGAGTGCCTTAAGTTCCTGGGCTCCATGGGCGACTGCGAGCTGCTCGTTGGCGCTTACCCCGATTACAAGATTCACGTGCACTCCAACACCCCCAACCTGGTGCTCGAGCACATGCTGCAGCTTGGTCAGATCTACGAGGTCTTTATCCACAACATGGAGATGGAGGCCCACAATCGTACCGCCAAGATTCATGAGGACCAGGAGAAGGCTGCCGAGCCCGCCAAGGCGCTGGGCTTTGTCGCCGTTGCCGCCGGTTCGGGCGAGGCCGACATCCTCAAGTCCCTCGGCGTTGACGTGATCGTCTCGGGTGGCCAGACCATGAACCCCTCGACCGCCGATCTGCTGGGCGCCGTCGACCAGGTCAACGCGACCTCGGTCATCATCCTGCCCAACAACGGCAACATCCGCATGGCTGCCGAGGCCGCTGCCTCTGCCTGCACCGATAAGAAGGTCGCCGTCGTTCCCACTAAGACCGTTCCCCAGGCGTTCTCCGCGCTGTTCGCCGTCCTGCCCGATTCCGAGCTCGAGGACGCCGTCGCCGCTATGGTCGACGCCATCAGCGAGGTCCGCGATGGCGAGGTCACCCGCGCCGTGCGCGACTCCAGCGCCTCGGACGGCTCTCCGATTCACTCCGGTGACGTCATGGGTATCATCGCCGGTTCCATCGACGTGGTCGGCTCCGATGTGAAGCAGGTTACCCTCGACTGCATCAACCGCATGCAGGAGGAAGAGGAGGGCGACGCGCTGACGATTCTGGCCGGCGAGGAGCTGTCCGACGAGGCGTTTCAGGAGATCGTCGACGCCATCGAGGAAGCTCAGCCCGACCTGGAGGTCGACGCCCATCGTGGCGAGCAGCCGCTTTATCCCGTGATTTTCTCGATCGAGTAGGCATCTGAACATGTCCGAGCTATGCTCCGTGCCGCGCGTCTCGGAGCGCTTTGCCCAGAGCAATGCGCTCGGCGAGGATATCGCGCGACTCAAATATGTTTCGGGTAAACGTGAGGAGGCCCTTCGCCGTCTGGGAATTCGGACGGTGGGGGACCTCCTTCTCCATATCCCGCATCGATATCTGGACTTCACCCGCTCTTGGTCCATCGAGATGGCGCCCATCGGTACCGTGTGCACCATCATTGCCACGGTCGATCGCATTGTTCAAAAGCAGCCTCGTCCGCGCATGCAGGTGACCGAGGTATCGCTCGTGGATGATACGGGCGTACTGCAGGTCGCCTTTTTCCGCCAGCCCTGGATTGCCCAGCAGCTTAAGCGGGGTGACCGTCTGGCCGTGATGGGTAAGGTCGAGTTTGCCTACGGCTTTAAGCAGATGGCCTCGCCGCATTTTGAAAAGCTTGAGGATGGTCGTGCCGCGGGTACCATTTTGCCGGTCCACTACGTAAGTGACGGCGTAAGCCAGGCATGGATGCGTCGCATCGTGAGCGGTGCTCTTGAGCTCGTTGGCAATCCCTTTGATCCCATCCCGGCTCCGCTGCGCACCAAGCGCAAGCTCATGAGCAATGCCCGTGCGCTTCGTTCAATCCACTTTCCCTCGAGTATGGCCGAGCGCGACATTGCGCGCCGCCGTTTGGCCTATGAGGAGTGCCTGTACCTGCAGCTCGCACTGCGTCTGCGCAATGACGGCGGCTTGGTCGAGGTGGTTCCCTACGCCCACACCGCGGGCGAGCACCTTGCTGCTCTCAAGCAAGCCCTGCCGTTTTCGCTGAGCGACGAGCAGGAGGCCGCATTCCAGGATATTTTGCATGATATGTGCGATGATACGCGCGTCATGAACCGTCTGCTGCTGGGTGACGTCGGTACCGGCAAGACGGCCGTTGCCGCTTGTGCGTTGGCCGTGGCCGTCGATAGCGGCACCCAGGGCTGCGTCATGGCGCCTACGGGCGTGCTGGCTCGTCAGTATGCCGATAAGACCGGCCCCTTGCTCTCTCAGGCTGGCATGTCCTGGGCGCTCCTGACGGGCGCCACGCCGGCGGCGGAGCGCGAGCGCATCCATAAGCAGCTGGAATCGGGCAAGCTTGACGTGCTCTTTGGTACGCATGCCGTGCTTTCCGAAGACGTGAATTTTAAGCACTTGTCGCTCGTGGTTATCGACGAACAACATCGCTTTGGCGTGGGTCAGCGCAACGCCTTGCGCGCGAAGGGCCCCGGCGCGGACCTGCTCGTCATGACGGCGACGCCCATCCCGCGCACGCTGGCGCGCTCGTGCTACGGCGACCTGGACACGAGTATCATCCGCCATCGTCCCGTCCCGGGTGCCGGCGTGACGACGCGCGTCCTCACCGAGTCGAGCCGCGACCTGGCCTATGGTGCCATCCGCGAGGCGCACGAGAAGGGTCAGCAGGCCTACGTGATTTGCCCGCTCGTGGAGCCGAGTGACTCGGTCGATGATCTGGAGGACGTGCCCGGT
>CABUUG010000065.1 GCA_902494605.1 uncultured Collinsella sp. | reverse complement strand
GGGGCGGCTTGCTCGCTCTGGTGTCTGTTCGCTGTCCGTTCTCTGCCCGCGACGTTTCTGCTGTTGGTGCAAAGGGGTCAGGTTACTTTGCACCAATTGTTGTTGATGAAAGGGCGGATTCTCGTATGGCGCTTCCCATGGTTTATGGCGGTCCCGGACGATATGTTCAGGGGCCAGGTGAGCTCTCGCGTCAGGGCAGGTATTTGTCATGGTTGGGCTGCGCTGCCTATGTCTTGTTTGACCAGGGCACCGAGGATCGGCTGTGCAAGCAGATCGTCGATGGATTTCTGGACGAAGACCTAAGTGAGCCGTTCTTTAAGATTTATGACGGTCCGTGTACGGAAGACGCCGTTGTCGAAATGGCTAAGGAAGCCCAGGCCGAGTATTGCGACATGGTGGTGGGTATTGGCGGCGGCAAGATGCTCGATATCGCCAAGGCCGTTGCGTTTTATGCCGAGTTGCCGTTGTGCGTATGCCCCACGGCGGCTTCGATGGACGGTCCGTGCAGCGCGATTTCGGTGCTGTATCACGAGGATGGGTCATTCGACCACTACCTGATGCTCGAGAAGAATCCAGATCTGGTCGTGGTCGATACCAACGTGGTCGCGGCGGCCCCGCTGCGTATGACGGTCGCTGGCATGGGCGACGCACTGGCAACGTACTTCGAGGCGCGTTCGTGCGCCGCGGCGCACGGCACCAACGAACACGGTGGTGCGCCGGGGCACTTGGCTCTGGTCGCGGCTCGCGCCTGCTACGACACGCTCATGGAGTGCGGTGTCGCTGCCAAGCGCGATCTCAAAAAGGGCCGTACATCGCCGGCAGTTGAGCGCCTGATCGAGTGCAATATTCTGCTCTCGGGCATCGGCTTTGAGAGCGGTGGCTTGGCGTTGGCGCATGCCATCGCCAACGGGTTGACGATTCTGCCCGAGTGCAGGGCCATGCATGGCGAGGCCGTGGCATTTGGCCTGGTGGTGCAGCTGCGCCTGGAGCGTGCGCCCGAGCTTGATCAGGTGCTCGAGTTTTGCCAGCGTGTCGGTCTGCCGACCACGCTTGAGGAGCTGGGCCTTGGCGAGATTTCCGATGCCGATCTGCAGGGTGTTGCAAATGCGGTCTTTAGAAACGAGCGCAACATGGCCAACGAGCAGACCAAGGTGACCAAACAGAAGCTCGTGCAGCTCATGTGCGAGGCATAGCTTGGCGCTTGATTGACCTTGTGCAATCGAGGCGGCGATAGGCATAGGCTATTTGCCGCAAAGATGCGCCGCGTGTAAATTGCCCGAGGCATAAGCTAATGGCGTATCATTATCTCTTGCTTGTTTGCACTGCTCAGGGAGGGGCCGCGCATGGCGCAGGAACACGATCTGTTTGATGACATTATCGAGATCAGCAAGGGTTTCGACTTTCTTAAAAATCCGCTTGGCGGCGTGACCGATGCACTCGATCCGTCGGCGCCGCAGTGGAATCCTGCCGACTACAAGGAGCGCCCGCGCGGCAATACCATTCCGTGCCTGACCTGCAAAAACGAAAAGAGCGGCTGCACCGCGTGCATGGACGTGTGCCCGGTCAACGCTATCGAGGTCGAGGAAGACGCCATCGAGATCCTCGACTCCTGCCGCAAGTGCGGTCTGTGCGCCGCTGCCTGCCCGACCGAGGCGATCATCTCGCCGCGCCTGGCGCCTAAAAACCTGTATGACGATATCGTCTCTGCTGCTACGAGCCACGAGACCGCCTACGTCACCTGCACGCGTGCCCTCAAACGCATGCCGCGCGAAAACGAGGTCGTCGTTGCCTGCGTGGGCGATATTACGGCCGAGACTTGGTTCTCGGTACTGGCGGACTATCCCAACGTGAGCGTGTACCTGCCGTTGGGCGTGTGCGATAAATGCCGCAACATCGGCGGTGAGGACATTCTGGGCGAGGCGATTGCGAAGGCCGAGGAGTGGTCTGGCACGGGTATGGGCCTGGAAGTCGACCCCAAGAGCCTCAAGTGCCATAAGCTTCGCGAGTACGAGCGCAAGGAGTACATGGAAAAGATCGCCCGCACCACGGGCCTGACGGTGACCAAGCTCAACCCGACGACGGCGGCGCTGGCCTCGGTGACGCAAAAGCTCAAGGCCCATCGACATCAGATTACCCAGCTGGAGCGCACGCTCAACACCATGTGCGGCACCACGACGACCAAGCGTCGCCGTTCGCTCACGCACGGGCGGCAGCTGGTGCTCTCGACGCTGCAAAACCACCCCGAGCTTGCCCAGAACATGCAGGTGAGCACGCCGGAGTGCGATTTTGACAAGTGCACGTCGTGCGGCGAGTGCGTCAACGCGTGCCCCACATCTGCTTGTGACCTGGTGGGAAGTGGTCGCTTTGCGTTGGAGTCCACGTATTGTTTAGGCTGCGGTGCCTGCGTCAAGGTGTGCCCCGAGCATGCGCTCAAGTTGGTCGAGCATGACGCGTCCAATCTGGTCGTCGTCGATCCCGAAGCCGAGGAAAAGGCTGCCCAGAAGGCGAAGGCTCACGAAGAAGCTGAGAAGGTCAAGGCCGAGGCAAAGGCCAAGCTGGACAAGATGCTCGATCAGGTGGAGAAGCTCGCGGACTAGCTAAAAGAGTGTAAATGATGGCCGGTGGGACAGGTACTGCCCCGCCGGCCAAAAAAGTTGCGGTGGAATAGTTCCTGTTTTGCCCTTAAGCTGGCCATTCTAGGAACTATCCCACCGCAACTAATAAATGGTTAGTTCATGCTGCTTTGGTGGCCGGTTCGACCGGTACCGTTGCGCGTCACGGTTTCATGGAGCAAAAAGAACCCGGGGACCTGTTTGGTCTCGGTGTATTCCATAAGGATGCCGTCGGCGTTGTAGGTCTGCCCGCGTATAACGGCGAGTGCGTTAAAGTCGTCGAGATCGAGCACGCGCGTATCCTCGGGCGTGGGATGCTCAATCGTTACATCGCGTTTGCCCGTGGCAATCTTAACGCCAAGATCTTCTTCGAGGTAACGATAAATCGAATCGTTGGCAATCTCGGGTGTCAGTTCCGGTACCTGTGAACTTAGGTAATAGGAGTCGTCGGAGCACACGGCGTGTCCGTTTGCGTAACGGATGCGTTTGGCGCGCGTGAGCTCGCAGCCTTCGGGAAACCCGGTAATCCCGGAGAGTGCCTTGCTACAGACGAGGAGCTCAAAGACGGTGGTGACAGTCTTGAGCTCAAAGCCCCGGCTGGTCGCGATTTCCTTAAAGGTCTCGAGTCCGCCGCCACCACCACGACTCTTCTCGTCACTGATGTTGCGAATGACGCGCATGCCTTTGCCTTGCTGGGGGAGCACGTAACCATCTGCCGCAAGCATCGAGATGGCGCGACGGACCGTCATACGCGAACAGTCAAACAACTGCGTGAGCTCAGTCTCCGAAGGCAGATAACTCTGATAGGCGTATGTGCCGTCGTCAATCGACTGCTTCACGTTGTCATAAATAGTTTGGAAGATGGCTCGCGCCATGACGGTCTCCTAGAGCTGAGTGCGCGAGCGGTGGATGAGGACCGCTCGCGCAGGTGTCGATCGATTTACTTGCTGGGGTCGATTATATATTTACCCATGGCACGCAGAGCTGGGTCTGACAGGATGGCGCCGAGTTCGTCGAGGGAAGCCACCTTGGCGACCATCGAGGATACGTCGAGCCTGCCAGAGTCGATGAGCTCGAGCGCGCGACGCTGCGTATAAGGGTTGATGTAGGACGAGGTAAGCACAAGCTCCTTCTGGAAGACCTCGAAGGGCTTGACGGTGATTGTTTCATCGGGCTTGGTGAGGCCGAACATCATGACCGTAGCCTTGTGGCCGGCGATCTGGATGGCCTGCTCGATGGTGACGGGCTTGCCAACACACTCGATAACGACATCGACGTTGCCGACGCCCTCCTGCTTCAGGCGAGCCGGGACATCCTCGTGGATGGAATCAATTGCCAGGTCAGCGCCGAGTTTGAGCGCAACCTCGCGCTTGCCTTCGACAGGCTCGAGCAAGACAACCTTGGTGGCGCCGGCGTTTTTAGCAAGCTGCATCATGAGCAGGCCGATCATGCCACCGCCGATAACGACAACTGTGCTGCCGGGCTTGATGTTGCACATATCGATGCCGTGCAGGCAGCAGGCGACGGGCTCGGTCATAGCACCCTGCTCAAAGCTGGTGTGATCGCCCAACTTGTAGACTTGCTGCATATCGACGGAGCAGTACTCGGCAAAGCCGCCGTTAACGGTGGTACCGTAACCGGTCATATGCTCGCAGTAGTGGTTGATTCCGTCGCGGCAGGGTTCGCAGCAGCCGCAGGGATGGTTTGGGTCGATGCACACGCGATCGCCCGGTTTAAAGCCAGCGACGTCGCTGCCCACGGCCTCGACAACGCCCGCAAACTCATGACCAAGGATCGTGGGCGGGGTAACGTCGGCTGCACCCTTGTCGCCTTCATAGATATGAACGTCGGTACCGCAGACGCCGCAAGCTTTGACGTTGATCAGAACGTCGCGCCTGCCCACGGCCGGCTTTGCCGATTCCTCGACTCTGAGGTCGTGCTTTCCATAGAAGACCGCGCTTTTCATGGTGACTCCTTAACGTGGCGGTGAATGTTGTAATGAAGTATAGACTTGTCTATAGATATAGACAAGCACATCTAGACAAGTAGAAAAGAAATTTAAAATACAGCCATCAGCTATGCCAGATTTAGCAGGCGAAATACTGGACATATACCGTTTACGGCCAATAATCAACCGTTTACCGACCGTAGTATTAATGCTAACTTGTATAGATAAGTGATGTGATAAAAATAGAAGCGCAAGAAGCCGGGGACACGGGCCCACCCGTCCTATTGCACGAGGTACACGCAAACGGCGCGTCTGCGGTCTCGAGTGAAGCCAAAACCGCAGCGCTCCGAATGAAGAGAGGGGGATTCCCCGTCATGATGCAAAAGATACAACGTTTCGGCGGTGCAATGTACACGCCTGCAATTCTTTTCGCATTTTCCGGAATCGTCGTCGGCCTGGGTACGTTGTTTACCACCGAGGCGATCTTTGGCGAGATGGCCACTGCGGGCCATCTTTGGTTTGATTGCTGGAATGTGCTGCTCCAGGGTGGTTGGACGCTCTTTAACCAGATGCCGTTGCTGTTTTGCGTAGCGTTGCCAATCTCGCTCGCGAACAAGCAGAACGCTCGCTGCTGCATGGAGGCTTTGGCCATCTACCTTACCTTCAACTACTTTGTAAGCACAATCTTGGGGCAGTGGGGCCCTGTCTTTGGGGTCGACTACTCTGTCGAGGCGGGCAGCGGTACTGGTCTTGCCACTATCGCAAGCATCAAAACGCTTGACATGGGCATCATGGGCGCGCTCATTATCTCTGGTATCGCCACGATGCTGCATAACAAGTTCTTCGACACCGAACTTCCTGAGTGGCTGGGCGTGTTCTCGGGTTCCGTGTTCATCTATATGATCGGTTTCTTCGTTATGGTTCCGGTCGCTCTTATCGCCTGCCTGGTGTGGCCGCATGTTCAGGCTGCTATCTCTGCCTTCCAGGGATTCATCCTTTCCGCCGGTACGTTTGGCGTGGGTGTCTTTGCTTTCTTCGAGCGCGTGCTGATCCCTACAGGCCTGCACCACTTTATCTATACGCCGTTCTATTACGACAACGCGGCGGTCAACGGCGGCATCTTTGCTGCTTGGGCCAACATCCTGCCCCAACTGGCTGCCGATCCGAGCATTGCTCTTAAGGATGCCGCACCCTGGGCTGCCTATACCTGCCCTGGTTGGACTAAGGTCTTCGGCTCGCTCGGCGTCGCCATTGCGTTTTATATGACCGCCAAACCCGAGCGCAAGCAGCGCGTCAAGGCTCTGCTGATCCCGGTCACCCTTACCGCTATGCTTTGCGGTATTACCGAGCCGCTTGACTTCACCTTCCTGTTCATCGCGCCCGGCCTGTTCGTCGTCCACTGTGTGCTCGGAGCGCTTGGCTGCATGGCTCAAAACCTCCTTGGCGTCGTGGGTATCTTCGACGGCGGCATCATCTCGATGCTCTCGTGGGACTGGCTGCCCCTTTGGGCCGCACACGGTCTGCAGTACGCCATCTCCATCCTTGTCGGTCTGTGCTTTACCGCTCTTTGGGTTGTGGTCTTCCGTTTCCTGATCGTCAAGTTCGACTTTAAGACCCCCGGTCGCGAGGATGACGATGTTGAGGTCGAGCTCAAGTCCAAGGCCGACTACAAGCAAAAGCAGGGCGGTGCTGCTGCTGGCAAATCGGCCGCCCAGAGTAAAGATGATGAGCGCTTGGTGCTTGCCGAGAACATCCTCGATCTGCTCGGTGGCACGGATAACATCATCGATGTAACGAACTGCGCTACCCGTCTGCGCGTTAACGTCAAGGACAAGAGCGTCGTTGCACCCGAGGCTTCCTTCAAGGCGATCGGTACGCATGGCTTGGTGGTCCAAGGTCAGTCAATCCAGGTCATCATCGGCCTTAGCGTCCCGCAGGTTCGCGAGAAGTTCGAGAGTCTTCTGAAGTTCGAGAGTCTTCTGTAAACCATCGTCCATCGAAACAATCGGCCTTGCAGAGCCGGTATGCACCGCAAGGCCGATTCTAGAGATAAAAAACTCCACTTCTAGGTAACAATTCCAAACCGTGCAGGCCGCGTACGGGGATGGATTGAGCAAGCGGCCAGAATGAGGAGGACATCATGTCCAAGAAAAACTATGCCGTGACCATTGCCGGCGGTGGCTCTACCTTCACCCCGGGCATCGCTCTGATGCTGCTTGAGGAGCGCGACCGCTTCCCGGTCAACAAGGTGACCTTCTACGACAACAACGCCGAGCGCCAGGAGACCGTGGCCAAGGCCTGCGAGATCTACTTCCACGAGAACGCCCCCGAGGTTGAGTTTAGCTACACCACCGACCCCGAGACCGCATTCACCGGGACCGATTTCGTCCTTGCTCACATCCGCGTCGGCCTGTACGCCATGCGTGAACTCGACGAGAAGATTCCTCTCAAGTACGGCTGCGTTGGCCAAGAGACCTGCGGTGCCGGCGGTATCGCCTACGGCATGCGCTCCATCGGTGGCGTCATCGAGATCCTCGACTACATGGAGAAGTACAGCCCCAACGCCTGGATGCTCAACTACTCCAACCCCGCGGCCATCGTCGCCGAGGCCTGCCGCGTGCTGCGCCCCAACAGCCGCATCATCAACATCTGCGACATGCCGATCGACCTCATGGATAAGATGAGCCGTATGTGCGGCATCAAGGATCGTCGCGAGCTGCAGTACAGCTACTACGGCCTCAACCACTTTGGTTGGTGGAGCAAAATCTACGACAAGGACGGCAACGACCTCATGCCGCAGATTAAGGAGCACATGGCTAAGAACGGCTACCTGGACGGCATCGAGCACGAGGCCGGTAAGGAGCAGCATGTCGAGGAGAGCTGGATTCACACCTTCGGCAAGGCCAAGGATGTCTATGCTGTCGATCCCGAGACGATTCCCAATACCTACCTCAAGTATTACCTGTACCCGGACTATGTCGTCGAGACGTCTGACCCCAACTACACTCGCGCCAATGAGGTTATGGACGGCCGCGAGAAGAAGGTCTTTGGCGCTTGCCGCGACATCATCGCCAAGGGTACGGCTAAAGACGGCGGCTTTGAGCCAGATGTACATGCCAACTACATCGTCGACCTTGCCTGCGCACTGGCCGAGAACACGCTCGAGCGCTTCCTGCTGATCGTCCCCAACGATGGCGCTGTGCCCAACTTCGACCCGACGGCCATGGTCGAGGTGCCTTGCATCGTCGGTTCCAACGGCTTTGAGAAGATCTGCCAGGGCCCGATCCCGCAGTTCCAGAAGGGCCTGATGGAGCAGCAGGTTTCCGTCGAGAAGCTCGTTGTCCAGGCTTGGGTCGAGGGCAGCTACCAGAAGCTCTGGCAGGCACTCACGCTCTCCAAGACCATTCCTTCGGCGAGCGTTGCTAAGCAGATCCTGGACGAGCTCATCGAGGCCAACAAGGATTTCTGGCCCGAGCTTAAGTAAGGACTACTGTCTCGAACCCTCACGCATCTCTGCTTCATTTGCGCCGCCGCGGTGTCCGGATTCGCCCGGATGCTGCGGCGGCGCTATACTTATGCAGTTTGAAGTACCTGTATCAAAAGGAGCTGTCGTGTCCCTTTCCATCGGTATCGTGGGCCTGCCCAACGTGGGCAAGTCGACGCTGTTCACCGCGCTTACCAAAAAGACCGGCCTTGCCGCCAACTACCCGTTTGCTACGATTGACCCCAACGTGGGCATCGTCGACGTGCCCGATAGCCGTCTGCAAAAGCTCGCCGACATCGTTAACCCGGGTCGCATTGTGCCGGCGACGGTCGAGTTTGTCGACATCGCGGGCCTGGTGAAGGGTGCCAACGAGGGCGAGGGCCTGGGCAACCAGTTCTTGGCAAACATCCGCGAGACCGATGCCATCTGCGAGGTCGTGCGCTACTTTAAGGACCCCAACGTTATGCGCGAGGTGGGCCGCACGGGCGAGTTCGTCGACCCCGCCGGCGATGCCGACACCATCATGACCGAGCTCATCCTGGCCGACATGGGCACGCTCGAGAAGCAGCTGCCCAAGCTCGAGAAGGAAGCCAAGCGCGACAAGGAGCTCATGCCCAAGTTCGAGGTCGCCAAGCGCCTGCTTGCCTGGCTCAACGAGGGCAAGCGCGCCGCGTCCATGGAGATGACCGACGAGGAGCGCGCCGCTGCCAAGGGCCTGTTCCTGCTCACCATGAAGCCCATCCTATATGTGGCCAACGTAGACGAGGACATGCTCAACGACGACCTGGCGCCCATCGACGGCGTCAAGCCGCTGCCCATCTGCGCCAAGATCGAGGCCGAGCTTTCCGAGCTTGATCCCGAGGACGCGGCCGACTACCTGGAGAGCCTTGGCCTGGAGCAACCCGGTCTGGACGTGCTCGCGCAGGCTGCCTACAAGCTGCTCGGCCTGCAGTCGTTCTTTACGGCCGGCGAGATGGAGGTCAAGGCCTGGACGGTTCGTCAGGGCGCGACCGCCCCGCAGGCCGCCGGCGTCATCCACACCGACTTTGAGCGCGGCTTTATTAAGGCCGAGGTTATTGGCTACGACGACTACATCGAGCTCGGCGGCGAGCAGGGCGCTAAGGCTGCCGGCAAGCTGCGCATCGAGGGCAAGGACTATGTCATGGCCGATGGCGATGTCGTGCACTTCCGCTTTAACGTGTAAGGACGACGCATATGTTTAAATATGGCAAAAAAGCTGGCTACATGGGTATTGCGCTGCTCGTACTTGCGGTGATTCCGCTGGTGGTTGCAGCGTGTGTTATCCCCAACATTGGTTCCGAGGTGGCAACAAAGTTTAATGCCGCCGGCGAGGCGACGCGCTGGGGCAAGAGCTACGAGTTGCTGGCGTTGCCGGTGCTCAACTTGCTGCTGAGCGTGGCGACGTACTTTACGGCGGGACGCCAGGCAAAGAACAATGATGACTCCGCCGCCATGGCGCGCATCGTGTGCGAGCGCTACCTGCGCAACGGTTGCATCACGGGTGTTTTCCTCAACGTGATCAACGTCTACTTTATGTATTCGGCGATTACCGGTATGGGCTTTGGCCTGGGCTTTTAGCTTGCGCCTTTAGGCAACGAGCCTGCAAGCATATTCGATGGCTGCTGCGAGGCCGCCGCTCGATCGTGGTTTAAAGACCATATCGGCGGCGGCCT
>CABUUG010000064.1 GCA_902494605.1 uncultured Collinsella sp. | reverse complement strand
GTCGCCGCCAGCTGAGCCAACGCCGACTCAGTTCGAATCCGCGTCACCGTGCCTCGACCCATGACGATCTCTTCGCCCACAAGCGGCTCCGTCACGTTTTTCCTCGAATATTCGTCAATCACGCTATCCAACGCGGCGCGTGTCGACTCATCCATATCGGGAAACTCGAGGAGTATCTGCGATTTGATGTCCAATAGCCCATGCCTATAGTCCTTAACGGCATTTTCTGCCTCGGCCTTCTCCGCCTCTATGCGCAACGCCGCTGCCCCGGCAACAATTGCAGCGGGGGCCAATGGCACTGCCAGCGGTGAAGTGGCTATTCCGGCAGCGACTACAAAATTATCTCCCACCGAGCCGCTCATTATCACGTTCCCTTCTTCATGGATAACGGGGCCATCCCGGTCATCAAGCGTTTTTACTGCCTCATTTCTACCGCCGTCTTGCGCGATTCTGTTGCGCAACATTGGCGAGCGGCAGATTTGTCGATGTTGCGCAACAGAAGGCAGCGGCTAGCGCATATCCTGCTAATGGAAGAAAGGATGAAAGCGCGCCATGACCGGATCCTACGAAGAAGTTCGACTCGTCAAATTTCATACGCCAGCACTGCTCTCCGAGCGCGAGCAGGCTGCGGCACGGCGTCGCTTCTGCACGCTTCTCGTTCCGCCGCAAAAGGGCGGCTTTGGCGGCAACGCCTATGTCCGCCGCGTCCAGAGCGGCGATCGCGCTTTTGAGCTCGCGCTTAAGATGCCGCGCCCCGATGCCCAACCCGAGCAAGAACAGCTCAACCGAGAAACTTTGGAAGAGGAGTACCGCACGCTCTCCGTCGTATCCAACCTAAGGGGTTTTCCCGATGTCTACGGATTTGGCTACACAGCAGACGGAACCCCGGCGCTGCTTATGGAATGGGTTGACGGCGTCTCGCTTCTTGATGCACGGCCAGCTCTGAGTGATGGCGCTGAAACCTGCCCCGGTGATATCGTCGCCGCGCTGGGTCTGAGCGTGCTCAAGATCATCCTGTCCACGCAATCGCTCGACACGCCCTTTGTCCACCGCGACCTCTCCATGCGCAACATCATGCTGCGTCACGATCGCATCCCGCTCGAGGAGCAGGTGTCGAGCGGCTATTTCGACATCTGCCTCATCGACATGGGCAGCGCAAAACTCGTTAAACCCGATTTTTCCTTTACCGTCGACGTCAACGCTTTTCGCGGTGCCACGCCGGCATACGCGGCACCCGAAATGCTGGAGCGGTTTAAGGCCGACCCCGGTGCACGTGACAATCCCGCCGTCGACATCTATGCGCTGGGAAGCATCCTCTACGAGCTTTATTGCGGACACGCGCCCTTTGAGGCAGAGCTCAGGCGCTCTGGAGACCACGCGCGCCTCAAGCGCACCGTGCAACCGCAACCCCTTGCGCCCGCAACTCCCCGCGAACAGGGCTTGGTCAACGCGATTATGGCTTGTTTGGCAGTCTCGCAAGACGCACGCCCTTCGGCAAATGAACTCGCGGCGCGCCTTGAGCCTTTCGCCCGTATGGGCGCTCCGCGAAAGCGCCGGCCCGTGGCGGATCACGGCAGCGCTACCGTGCGGGCGGACGCCACCATCCCCACCCGCACGGTTGCACAGGCGCAGCCCGCGTCTCGGCCAGCCCCATCCACCGAGACCGTCCGCAGCGCCGAGTCCATGCGTCGCGCGCGCCTTGCCGTCAAACGTCAACGCACGATGGCACTCACGATGGTGATTGCTGCCTTGGCAGCAATCGTGGTCATACTCGTCCTCGCATCTGCCGGCATGCTTTAACCGGCGGCGATGCCAAGGTCAGCTCATAGACCCTATACAAAAAACGGTGACGAACGCAGCTCTCGATAAAGCCGCACCCGTCACCGCTTCACGCATCGCATACAGGCGGCACTAGGAAATCAAAAGCTCAAAGGAATCCGTGATGCGCGTTCCCATGTTAACGGCGCCGTCTCCCGATTCGACTGTGGTATTCAGGTAGTACTTGCCGTTCTTCTTTTTAGGTACACCCGTAACCGTAAGGTCGCAGCCCTCCTCCTCGACGGGAAGCGAAAACTCAAAGCCCTTGTTTCTAACAAACGTACCGGTGACGTCCGCGTAGGTGCGATAGTCGTCACCATCGGATTGGGCGACGGTTTTTTCGGCGTTGTAGGTATCGTGGGCATGCAGCGTGGCCGAGATGTCTGCAACCGCTTCGCCGGAATCGCTGATGCTCTTAAACACAATCACAAGGTCGTTTTTGCTCGCGCCATAGCAAGTATGGCCCCAAGAGTTGCCCGTCTCCTTAAGTGATCCGCGCCACGTGGTGTTGGCAAAACTCGTGGGCTTATCGATGTTGAGCTTCGCTGTGCCACCAGAGGTCGTAGTGGTCGACGAGGTCGCATTGCCCGTCGTGGAGGAGCCCTCGGCATCGGAGCTGGCGTCCTCGCCGTTCTTGCTTGCGGTCTTGAGCTCCGCCTTAGCATCCTTAAGGTCGGACTTTGTCTGATCGAGCTCGTCTTGCGTTTTTGTGAGTTCGTCCTTGGAAGATTCAAGCTGCTTCTTGAGCTTTTGAATCTGCTCCGTATTTTGCGGATGAGCCAAACCATATGAGTAGCCCACCCAGCCGGTTCCCGCGCACAAGGCGGCAACGACAATAACGCCGGCGGCGATGGCGGGCGCATACGACTTGCCCAGGCGCTTGCGTGCTAGCTTGTACTCGGCCTTGGCCGTCTTGAGGCTCTCGCGGTCCTGCTCGAGCTGCTCTTCCTCACTGAGCGGCGTAGAACCAAAATCGGCATGGCAGGCAGGCTCAGTTTCCACGTCCTCGATCGTAGTGCCAAAGTCTGACAGGGGATCGACTGCACGCGTGGCGTCCGAATCGGATTCGGGCACAGCGGGCTCAGACGCGCCGGGTGCCGCCACCGGCTGCTCGTCTGCTTTCGAGGCAGCATCCACCTTAGGCAACTCCACCGTTGCCGCCGTAGCGGCCTCGCCGTCGCGCCAAGAAAAGGCAGGGCTCTGTGACACGGTCTGGGGCGTAGTATAGGGATCTTCGGGAACGGGCGCAGTCGGTGAGGGCGCGGCAAGAGGCGATCCACACTCAGAGCAAAAACTAGCGTCATCGGGCAACAATGCACCGCAATAAGGGCATTCCATAGGGCACGACCTCTCAAAATGTGTCGTTTGCAGCCATCCTGCAACTTGGCGTATATGCCCTATAATGTCTCAATAGTTATGCAAAGCGTTGCGCAACATTTTTCGAGTCGGTACGCTTTGAGCGTAGCCATTTCCTATCATGTTTGCAGTACGTCATTAAAGTTATCTGGGGAGGCTGCCATGGCGGCGGAAACACCGTGCTCGGTCCTCTACAACGACATCCGATCGTTCGGCGGTCTCAAGCATCTCGAGATTGCGCGAATGCTCATTAACGGCAATTCGTATGCAGGCAGTACCCTGCTCGACAAATGCTCTACCAACCGCTCGTACCTCACTCGCTACATCGTCCACCGCGAGCCTGATCAGTGTGCGCCAGGTATCTACAATGACCTTACCGTCTCCACGCTTAACCTTGCCGCCGCCATTAGCAACAAGCTCGGCGGAGGCGACCGCGCCTATCAGGAAATATCCGAGCATTACAGCGGCCCGGCGGCCCAAGGCATGATGTCGATTCTCGCCGATTATGACCTCGACGACCGCCTCTACGCCAACGCCTTGGGGCGTATCAACAGCTCCGATGACCACAGCGCCCGCGAAAAAAGCACGCTCTTCTTGATGCTCTTTGTGGCGACGGGCGCACTTGCCGATCCCGTTCAAGGCGTGGCCACCGTCGAGCGCTTTTGCGACAGCAAGACGGGCGGGCACTTTGGCACCACCGAAACTACCGTCGGACGTGACTTTATGGGCAGCCTGGAGCAGCCGCGCGCCGTCGCCCCCAACCTCGGTCTGCTCAGGACACATGCCGACAACTGCGTCGACATGCAAATCCATCCCCTCACACGCGATCCGCGCGGCACCGTGATTGGTTCTTTGCCCAAAACCTCGCCCAGCATCACCGATGTGGGCGCCGACGCATCGCGCGAACATCTTCGCATTTGGCTTGAGGGTGAGCACTGGTACGCCCAGGGCCTTGGATCGACCAACGGCACGGTGCTCGAATCGGGTGCAGGCGACGGCGATATCGTAATCGAGCCGCCCCGCGACCAACGAGAGCCCGGCAAAGTCTATCCCCCGGTGGAAATCGAAAACAGCGACAGACTTCACTTGGGTCTCTATACAACGTTTCTCGTTATTGTGGACTAGCGCGGGCGGCGATCGAAAGACGGCCATCGCCCGTCTTTCGTCTGCTACCTTCTACGTCGTAAACGACAATACTCAGCGGCATACGTGAGCAGTGCGGCTATTATGGTACTTTACCGATAACCGCACTGTTCACGCACACGTGCGACAACCCATGCCAGACAAAGGAACGCCATGGATACTACCGACAGCGCCTATGGCGACAAACTCATCCGTCTTGACACGTTCGACACCGCCGTGGCGGTCGACCCCAGCGCCGAGGACGACGCCAAGCGTCGGTTTATGACGCTTATTCTCCAGACGACCCACCGCGACAACGGCAACATCGGGCACGTGCTGCGCGCGACCAACACGAGCGGCGAGGTCTTTGCCGTCAAGCTACTCAAGGACAACGCCATCCTTTCCGGCCAAGCCCCCGACCGCTCCGCCGAGCAATCGGCCGCGCATCTGGCCAACACCGCCGCGCTGTTCGAGGAGTACCGTCATCTGTGCACCGTCTCACACCTTCGCGGATTTCCGCGTGTCTATGGCTACGGTTCTTGCGAGGACGACCCACTCATCCTCATGGAATGGGTCGAGGGCACCTCGCTCAAGCAGGCGCTGCCCTTGCTTCCGCACGATGTCTCGGGCGGGCTAACCACCCAGATGGTGGCCGCCGTTGGAAACGCCGTGCTTCGCGCACTCCTGATGACCCAGGGGCTCGTGAATCCGGTCGTCCATCGCGACCTGTCGCCCACCAATATCATGTTCCGTACCACCAGCCGAACGCTCGAGCAACAGATTGCCGATTGCTCCTTTGACCCCTGCCTCATCGACATGGGCTCCGCGACCATGGCCCTCGGCGACGACACGATCACCCGGCGTGCCGACATCTGGCGCTTCGCCACGCCCGCATACGCCGCGCCCGAGATGCTCACGCAGGATATCGAAGGCATCGCGGCCCTTCGCCGCTCGCCCGCGGTCGACGTCTATGCGCTTTCGAGCATTCTGTACCAGCTCTACAGCGGTCGCAAGCCGTTCGATGTGGAGTCGACGGGCGCCGCGGCAACCGGCTCGTTCTACCTCATAAAGACCAAGACCAAGCCGACACCGCTCGAGCCGCGATGCAGTGACGACGAGACGCTCGTCCAAATCATCATGAAAGGCATCTCGGTCGAGCAGTGCGATCGTCCCACCGAACAGCAGATGCTCGAGGTGCTCTCGGCATTCCTCACCGATGCCGAATCCGAGGGCCGCGAAGGCGCAGGAGACGAGGTCGCGATTGATATCGATTCTGGCACGCACCTTAAGGTCGACGTCGCCGGCGAGCGCGCACGAGAGATCTTGGAGCAGGCCCGGCACGATGCCATGACCCGCCGCCGCTTTATTATCGGTGGCGTTGTCGCGGCCGTTGCGGGGCTCGGCGTTATCGGGGCGGCAACCCATGGCTTTGGTATCCCCGACTACCTGGACGGCATCCGCGGTTCACTTGACGACTACACCTGGGATCAGCTGCAGGAGATTTCGCTCAAGATTAAGGCCGCCGAGACCCGTAGCGAGGCACGCGAGATTGCCAAGCGCTATCATCTGCTCGATGACAACGGGCATATCCCCTATCCATGCACTAAGCGCGTGAAGCTCACCAATGGGCTGCACGTCGGCGCGCAGCTCGTGGGCATCCGCCACGACGAGCTTCTAGACGGTACGGGCAAGGCCGGGCTGACGTTTATGTTCGACGCGGGTATTGCCGAACGCGATGCCGCGGCCCAACCGCCGAGCGCCGGCTGGGCAGATTGCGAGCTGCGGGAATGGCTCGATAGCGACGGCCTTAAGCTGCTGCCCAACGAGCTGCGCGCACTCATCAAATCTGTCAAAAAGATCTCGAATAACGTTGGCGCCGCCAGAAGCGCATCGTGCCTGAGCGAGCTGCCCGCAACTCTTTGGCTGCCCGCCATGGTCGAGCTGTGCGGAGTGCAGCCGCCCGAGTCGTTTACCGAGGGCTTTCACTACCTGGCCGACATCTATAACGGCGAGGGCAAGGAGTATCAGCTCTTCCGCGAGCTCAAGGTAAGTCCGTATACCACGAACGAGACGTTGGTTCGCCAGTGGAAGGGCAAGGACACCTGCTGGTGGGAGCGCACGGTGAGCCCCGACTCATCGGAGACCGAAGGCACGCTCTACATAAACCGTGTGGGCCACGACGGCGACGCCTTTACGTACGCAACGCCTGCGGACAAGCCAAACAAACGAACCTGTGTGATCCCCGGATTCTGCATCTAGTGAGCGGGTGTCTTGCCGTGACGGGACCCCTCCCCGGCAATTGTCTCGATCTGTAACAGTTAGAGGTCATATTTCCCTGCTAGATGTTACAGATTGAGACATTGAGTTTCCTGCCAACTGTTTGTCTCGATCTGTAACAAATACTCGGTAAAACGGGGTCTAGTTGTTACAGATCGAGACGTTAGTTTTCGGCTGAAATGTTTGTCTAAATCTGCAACAGCTATGGTTCAAAAACCGGTCCAGACGTTACAGATTGAGATGTTTGGCAAAGACGACCGCCGATTGAGCAGCCACCCTCATCTGTAATGAAAAGTCATACATTCCAACTACTACTAGACACCCCCAGGGGGTATGGGTGTATAGTATCATCAGGTTAACAATTCCAACAGCGAACCGCAGAAAGGAGAAGCCATGGCTCAAGATAAGTTCGATGTGGGCGGCATGACGTGCGCCGCCTGCCAGGCGCACGTGGACCGTGCCGTGAGCAAGCTCGACGGCGTCCAAAGCGTCGCGGTCAACCTGCTCGCCGGCTCCATGCTGGTCGACTACGACCCCGCGCAGGTCTCCCCCGACGACATCTGTACCGCTGTCGACCGCGCGGGCTACTCGGCCTCGCCCGTCAGCGCGGGCACCGACGCTGTCCAAAGCGGAAGTGCGCAAGCCAGGTCCGGCGCCGCCCATATGGAGTCGCCGACCAAAAAGTTGGAGGCCGCCGCCTCTGCCATGCGCACCCGCCTCATCGTCTCGATCGTATTCCTCATCCCGCTGTTCTACATAGGCATGGGGCACATGCTCGGCTGGCCGCTGCCCGGCATCTTCACCGACCATACCCACAGCATGACGCTCGCTCTCACCGAGCTCGCCCTGCTCATCCCCATCGTCTACATCAACGACGCGTACTTTATCAACGGGTTTAAATCGCTCGCGCACGGCGCGCCTACCATGGACGCCCTTATTGCCGTGGGTGCCACCGCATCCATTGCCTGGTCGCTCTACGCCATGTTTATCATGGCCGATCAGCTGGCCGCGGGCCAGGTCCACGAGGCCATGATGACAGGCATGAACAACCTGTATTTTGAGAGCGCCGGCACCATCCTGTCGCTCGTCACCGTAGGCAAATACCTCGAGACGCGCAGCAAGTCCAAGACCGGCGGCGCCATCGAAGCGCTCATCGACCTAGCACCCAAGAACGCGACCGTCGTGGCAGAGGACGGCACCGAGACCACTGTGGACGTCGACGCCATCCTACCCGGTCAGGTGCTGCGCGTGCGCCCCGGCGAGTCCATCCCCGTTGACGGCGTGGTGCTCGAGGGCAGCTCGGCCGTGGACGAAAGTGCGCTGACCGGCGAATCCATTCCCGTGGAGAAGACCGCCGGCGACACTGTCAACGCGGCCACGGTCAACCGCACGGGCTCGTTTACCTTCCGCGCCACGCGCGTGGGCGCCGACACGTCGCTCGCCAAGATTATCCAGCTCGTCGAGGATGCCAACGCAACCAAGGCGCCCATCGCCCGCCTGGCCGACAAGGTCGCCGGCGTGTTTGTGCCCGTGGTATTCGTGATCTCGGCCGTGACCTTTGTGGTGTGGATGGCACTGACCAGCGACGTGAATGAGGCGCTCACCTCCGCCGTCGCTGTGCTGGTGATCAGCTGCCCGTGCGCGCTGGGCCTGGCCACGCCCGTCGCCATTATGGTCGGCACCGGCAAGGGCGCCGAGATGGGCATTCTGTTTAAGAGCGCCGAGGCGCTGGAGAACCTGCGCAGCGTGGGCACCGTGGTGCTCGACAAGACGGGCACCGTCACCCGCGGTAAGCCTGCCGTGACCGATATCGTGGTAGCCACGCGCGCTGACGGCTCGCCCGCCATGAGCGAAAAGGCGCTGCTCAAGCTGGCCGCCGCGTTGGAGCGCTCGAGCGAGCACCCGCTGGCCGAGGCGATTATGGCCGAGTGCGAGACACGCGGGATCGTCGCACGCATGGTCGAGGACTTTGCCGCCGTGCCCGGTCGCGGCGTTACGGCGCGCGAGGGGCAAAACGCCATTGCAGCCGGCAACGTACGCCTGATGAACGAGTTGGGCGTTACCGTGCCCGCGGGTCTTGCCGAGCAATTTGCCGCCGAGGGCAAGACGCCGCTGTTCTTTGCCAAGAACGGCGAGCTTGCCGGCACCGTTGCCGTGGCTGACGAGGTCAAGGAGACGAGCGCCGGGGCCATCGCCGCACTGCGCTCGCTTGGCGTCGACGTGCGCATGCTCACCGGCGACAACCGCGTCACCGCCGAAGCGATCGCCCGCCGCGTGGGGCTGAGCAGCGAACAGGTCATCGCCGACGTTCTCCCCGCCGACAAGGAACGCCACGTGCGCGAACTGCAGGATGCGGGCGGCAAGGTCGCCATGGTGGGCGACGGCATCAATGACTCCCCCGCCCTGGCGCGCGCCGACGTGGGCCTTGCCATCGGCACCGGCGCCGACATCGCCAAAGAAGGGGCAGATGTGGTGCTCATGCGCAGCGACCTCATGGACGTCGCCCGCGCCATCGAGCTTTCGCGCGCCACGATCCGCAACATCAAGCAGGACCTGTTCTGGGCACTGTTCTACAACGGCATCGGCATTCCGCTGGCGGCGGGCGTGTTCTTCCCGCTCACCGGATGGCAACTCTCGCCGATGTTTGGCGCCGCGGCCATGAGCCTGTCGAGCGTGTGCGTCGTGTCCAATGCCCTGCGTTTGAAATCCTTTAAGCCTAAAGTGGCAAAATAGGCTCACCATTAAGTCCATTTAGAACGGGTTTTCCAAGTGCCCGAGATTGACCTGAAAGAGGAGCGACACGTACTTTGGTACGCGAGCGACGGTTTGAAGGTCAAGGTCGGGTGCCTGGGAAAGCCGACACAACAGAGAGGAATACCCATGCGTTTCACAATTAAGACTTCCGGCCTTATGTGCGGCCACTGCGACGCTACTGTCGAGACCGCGCTGCTCAACGTTGCGGGCGTAACCGACGCCGACGCCGACCACGAGACTCAGACCGTCCAGGTGGAGTGCGCCGACACCGTGACCCCCGAGCAGCTCGCCGCCACTGTCGAGGGCGCCGGCGAGAAGTTCCACGCCCTTTCGGTGACCGCCGCATAGCAGGCGCTGCCTACTCAATCCTCAGAAGTTGCGGTGAAATACGGACTGTTGTGCCGCCCTAGGCCTTTAAACGGTCCGTATTTCACCGCAACTG
>CABUUG010000063.1 GCA_902494605.1 uncultured Collinsella sp. | reverse complement strand
CTCAAGCCAAACGACTGACGGTTCACAGCCGAGCACGGGCGGCCAGACAAGCGACACCACTTCGGGAACGGGCACAGCAGACAGCAGCAACACCAACAGCTCGAACAGCTCGAGCGGAACCGCGTCCGGCACGGCATCTGACAACTCGAGCCAAGGCACGGCATCGGGCAACTAAGCACATTTGCCTCTCATAGATAACCGACCTGTATAACGGGCGCGAATCGACAGCGGTTCGCGCCCGTTTGCCTTGGGCGCCGCCATGGCGAACGCTATGCGATGGTAAGATGCTTTACATGTGTAAAGAGGAGATTTGCCATGAGCAAGACAATAGTTAGGCCCACGCTTTCGCTGGGCAACCACATCTATCTGTATCGCCTGCTACGCGATGCGATTGGATGCGGCAAGCAAACGTTTATGACGCAGGTCGAGGAGGCGCTCGCCGCAGGCGACATGACTGCTTATGACCTGGGCTTTGAGTCCACGCGCGAGCTGCTCGAGGAACTTAACGACTGCATTAAGCTGACCGTCTTTAAAGGCGGCCGCCTGTATGCCACCGTCATCGCCAACGAGGCCTGGGATGCTGCGCTTGCCAAGGGCGAGGACAAGCCCAAGACCGCCAAGGGCGCCAAGCAGTCCTACAAAAAGAAAAAGCGCGGTGAGAAGGACCTCAAGGCCGTGCGCCCCAAGCACGTTAAACGTCCTGAGCCCGAACCCGAACCCGTGGCTGAAGCTGTGCCGGAGCCCGAGCCCGAGCCCGAGACAGAGATCGAAGTCGCTATCGAGGTGACGGCAGAAGCCAGAACCGAAATCGCCGCCACGACCGATCCCGAAGTTATGTCAGAGCAGGAAGCCACTGCGGGGCTCAACGAGGCTCCCAAGTCGACAACCGAAGAAGCCGTTGACCAACCCGAGACGCCTGCGTTCCAAAACAGCGATGTCTTTGGCAACGAGGCCGAGGACGATCAGTCCGACGAGCCCGCCGATCAAGGCGCTACCGAGTCGACGCCGGAGCCCGAGACGCCGCAGCCCGCCATCTCGCTCACGGTCGTCTATGACCCCGAGAACGCCAATGCCGGCATCACCACCATGGCTTCCACGCCGGTCGAGACAAAGTCGAGCGTCGAGAACGAGAACGCGACGCAGGTTGAGGTTGAAACTGCAGCTGCAGACGCGCCCGCCACCGTGGAGCCCGCAGATTCCACGATCAAGCCGGAAGCGACGCCGGAGCCCGCACCCGTCATCAAATCCGTGCCCACCTCTGCTTGCGAACAAATTCCCGCACCGGCACCGGCTTCGGCATCCGCAGCGGCCCCAGCCCCCGCACCCGCAGCACCGACCATCCCCGAGGACTTCCCCGTCGATTTCGCAACCGAGGTCTTCTGCCCCGGCCCGCTTCTGCACCAGCTGTCGACCTATCTCCCCTACGGCGCCGATACCCTCGGCATTGTCGGCGAGTACTACTGGATCGCCCGCGAGCGCGGTACCATCGAGGCCGCGCGAAACCGCGCAAGCTTCCCCCTGTGCTACACGCAGGCCGGCGAGCGCCGCGAAGTTACCGTGCGCATCCGCCGCAACACCACCGGCGGTCTCGGAGCCGCCTGGGCCATCGACAAGGTCGAAGCCCCGGTCGAGTAAAAAAGGCCTCGGATAGCCAATTGACCATCCGAGGCCTTTTGAATTCAGGCCTTTTAGTTGTCATCGGTGCATATAGACACCAGAGAAGCAAGCTCATCCTCAAGTTGCGGAGCAAAGTATCTAAAAGAAACCTGCGCTCCAGTCGGTATCGACTCAATCATATTCGCAGCATTATCTGAGACTCGGTACGGTGCAGTTTCACCTGTCTTCAAATCCTCTATTGAGCAGACAGCGTCTTCAGCATCAATCGACCTAAGCACGCCTTTTCCTTGTAACATCACATCGGCATGCCCGCCAGCTATTTCTAATGAACCTGAGTCTGTCGCAGTCACTTCTCCGGAACCTCCGCGCGATATCTCTTCCTTTGTTGAACAGCCCACCAATGAAGCCATCAGCACCAAAGACAGGGCTAGACGAATCGCCCTACTTCGAAAAAGTCGTTCCATAAGTCCACGCATAATAGCTCTGATCATACTTCAGGAAGGATAAAGATGAATTCCAGCCGTCCGCTATGCCAATCATCTGCCTTGTCTCTCCAGTTTTCTTACCAGTAAGTGTGGCGTAAGCCTCCGCTGTTACAGAATGGGCTGATCCGTTGTACAAACTCGCATGTAAAACATTCGGTCTATTAGAGTTAATCTCATTTTGAATGCTCGCGATAGCCGGAGAGGAGACAGTGCGGGCGATAAGAGTACTTCCTCTGCTTGCGCAGTAATTTGTAAACCCCGTTGCACAGGTTGATATCGGCGTTCCACCCAAAACAACGCCGGGAACAGTCTGTTCTTCATCGGAAAGAGCATGGGTATTGGTGTAATTCCATATCTGCATATATTGCGAAGGGTCGCTATATAAATTGGCAATGCCATACAGTTCCGCAACGTTCGAAAAAGCTGTCACCATACAAGCATAGTGGGCGGTAAGCCTCTTAATCTCGCTTTCATCATATGACATAAACTGAGAAATGGAACGAAATCCAGATACTGTGTAATCCTGCATTTGAGTTGCGTAAATTACAACATCGTTCCAGCTTGAAGGTTTATTCGATAAAACGACAGGCCGTCCTTCTATGGAAACAGCCGGGATTGTTCTTCCGCAATTTGTTGTTATTGAACCGTCCAAAGATTGCACGCCGAATTCGAATGGATTGATCATTACGACTGGGTTATTGAAAGAATAAGACTCGACACCAAGATCTCCTCCCCGATCCATAGGGCTGACTAAGCCGTCTCCAAAACGATATCCCGTAAGTATTTCATCATCTGAAGCATCTAAAACCAAATAGCCCGCGGCTCTATTGGATGTCACAACCGGAACAATGTAACCAAGCGGGGACCCATCAACATCTACAAAAGGAATAGGGTCAGAAGGCGTATACGAATAGCCGAGGAGTCCCTTTATATATTTATCGGCAAGCTCTTGCGCAATTTCAGAAGTAAATTGTATCTGCTCACCATCAATATTGCCCGTCGAAGCAAAAACCTCTTTCGGACGTGCGGCTAAGGCGACAATTGAAGACGCGACAAGTTGCAGAAAACGACGACGCGAAAGCATATGTTCTTCTTTCTAGAGAAGCGACTTATAAGGTACTCCTATTCTATAATCTTTTTTGTAACGTTACAGCACTGGTTATATTTCAATTCGATTTGCTTATGTCCTTGCAACCCAATGCGTCTTTACGTTTTAAACGGAATTAGAAAATCACTCATAGCAAAAACGAGCTTTAATCCCAAAGAGATAACTTTGATTATGAATCAAACCAGCAGCCAGGGCATAGCTGCAGTGCAATTGCTACAAGAAAGGCCGCCCTTGGTGGCGGCCTTTCTACTTGCTACTAGTCGCGCGTGAGCTTCCTGTGAATACGATGCGGCTGGGCTGCGTCCTCGCCCAGGCGCTCGATGCGGTTGGCCTGATAGGCCTCGAAGTTGCCCTCGAACCAATACCAGTTGCCCGGATTCTCGTCGGTGCCCTCCCACGCCAGAATGTGCGTGGCGACGCGGTCCAGGAACATACGATCGTGGCTAATGACCACCGAGCAGCCCGGGAACTCGAGCAGCGCCGCCTCGAGCGAGGACAGCGTCTCGACGTCGAGGTCGTTCGTGGGCTCGTCGAGAAGCAGCAGGTTGCCGCCCTGCTTGAGCGTGAGCGCCAAGTTCAGACGGTTGCGCTCGCCGCCGGAGAGTACGCCGGCGCGCTTCTGCTGGTCCTGGCCCTTAAAGCCAAAGCTCGCCACGTACGCGCGGCTGGGGACCTCGGTCTCGCCGACCATCATGTGGTCCAGGCCATCCGAGACGACCTCCCACAGGTTCTTATCGGGGTCGATGCCGGAACGGTTCTGATCGACATAGGAGATCTTGACGGTCTCGCCCACCTCGAGCTCGCCCGAAGTCAGCGGCTCCAGGCCCACGATGGTCTTGAACAGCGTGGTCTTGCCCACACCGTTGGGGCCGATGACACCCACGATACCGTTGCGCGGCAGGGTGAACGATAGGTCGTCGATGAGCACACGGCCATCGAACTCCTTGTGCAGGTGATGAGCCTCGAGCACCTTGTTGCCCAGACGCGGGCCCACGGGGATGCGGATGTCGGTCCAGTCGAGCTTCTGGCTTGCGCGGGCCTCGGCCTCCATCTCCTCGTAACGAGCCAGAAGGGCCTTGTTCTTGGCCTGGCGAGCCTTGGGCGAGCTGCGTACCCACTCGAGCTCGGCCTCCATGCGCTTGGCGAGCTTGGCGTCGCGGTTGCCCTGCGCCTCGATACGGGCGGCCTTGGTCTCCAGATACGTGGAGTAGTTGCCCTTGTAGGGATAAAGGTGACCGCGGTCGACCTCGCAGATCCACTCGGCAACGTTATCCAGGAAGTAGCGATCGTGCGTGACGGCAAGCACCGCGCCCTGGTAGTTGTGCAGGAAGTGCTCGAGCCACAGGATCGATTCGGCGTCCAGGTGGTTCGTGGGCTCGTCGAGCAGCAACAGGTCGGGAGCCTCGAGCAGCAGCTTGCACAGGGCCACGCGACGGCGCTCGCCGCCGGAAAGCACGTTGACCGGCATGTCGGAATCGGGCAGCTGCAGAGCGTCCATGGCCTGACCGAGCTTGGAATCGATATCCCAGCCGTCGGCGGCGTCGATCTCGTCCTGGAGCTTGCCCATCTCGGCCATGAGGGCATCCATGTCGCAGTCCGGGTCGCACATCTCCTCGCCGATTTTGTTGAAGCGATCGATCTTGGCAATCATGTCGCCAAATGCCATGCGCACGTTCTCGATGACGGTCTTGTCGTCGTCGAGTGGCGGCTCCTGCTGCAGGATGCCCACGGTGTAGCCGGGAGTGAGCTTGGCATCGCCATTGGAGACCTCCTCGATGCCGGCCATGATCTTGAGCAGGGTCGACTTGCCCATACCGTTGGGGCCCACGACGCCGATCTTGGCACCGGGGTAGAAGCTCAGGGTCACGTCGTCAAGGATCACCTTGTCGCCATGGGCCTTGCGAGCCTGATACATCTGGTAGATAAACTCTGCCATTTGCCTGTTCTATCCTTTCTACCTGCTGTTTCCCTATTCTTGATTCGCTTTAGTGGAAACGAAATGAGGGAACCAGCTCTGAAACGTAACGAAAAAGGGGCATGGTTGCCCACACCCCCTAATACTACCTGGGAAAAGTCCCCCGGAACATACTATGAACTGCGTACGCTAGTTTTCCGCAACCTTAACGAGCGGCTCGCTGCGATTTGCGCCACAACAGATACGAGTAGACGTAAACGGCTCCAACCGAACCAAACGCCAGAGCCGCAATCACCGCGGCGACGACTTCACTCGAAAGCACGCTGCCTGCCACGCCCATCACAATCAGGCCAATACCCAGCACCATAAAGCAGGCGCCGCCAAAACGCTGCGTACGGCGCCAGTTCTCGGGATCGGCAAGCGCCCAGGGTGTCTTGATACCGAGCGTATAGTTCTGCTTCACACGCGGCAAGTAGTTGCCTACGCCGATGAACAGCAAACCGACAACACCGGAAATCAGCACGTTAACCGAACCGACCGCCGGCACTACGCCCCAGACCGTAAGCTCTCCCAGCCAGCTTATGGCGCACATGAACAAGGTGAAGGCGATTACGAAGCCCTGGTAGAACTTGCCCGAGGTTCGATATGCCTCACCTTTGGGGTCGATGCGCGGCACCATGCAGAACATTGCGAGAAGCGCCAGAGGCAGCACGCCGAGCGCGGAGGCCATCCAACTAGGACCCCAACCGTCGACGGCGCCGTTCGCGCCCCAGTGCGTGGGAATCTGTGCAGGCAGGCTCGGCATCACCATGAGGTGCGCTACAACATTAATAGCGCAGACCACAACAAGCATGGCCCACACGCGCGACGATACCCCCGTGGCGTGCATGCCCTTGTTTTCGTTATTCATCCTTATCACCTTCCGTGTTTGTAAAGCCCATAAACCAACCGATCAAGTCCTGCATGACGGTGGTGTTTAAGCTGTAAACGATGTTTTGGCCATGACGTTCGTCGGTCACCAACCCGGCGTTTTTGAGCGTCGCCAAGTGATGGCTCAACGACGGCTTGCTGATGTCAAAATGCTCGGCAAGCTCCCCGGCCGTGCAATTGCCCTCGCGCAGCAGTTCCAAAATGTGACGCCGTGTAGGATCGGCCAGCGCCTTAAAACCCTCTCCCGGCATAAGACCTCCTCTCATCATCTCTCATGACGTGCACACTATACTCAATATTTAGATGTTTGTCTAACTATCTAATCGCAATGCTTCAAACCACATCAAAGCAAACGCCATCGCAACCTATGGGCGATTACCTATAATGGCGATAGCTAAAACACGACCTGCTTCCCCATCGGAGGATATTTATGACCGAAACCACAGCCGCAACTCCCATCGAGACACGCGACACCAAGCTAGAGATTATCATGGGCCGCGAGGCACTCGATAAGCTCGCCGATGCTACGGTGCTAGTGCTCGGCTGCGGAGGCGTGGGCTCCAACTGCTGCGAGGCACTCGCCCGCGGCGGCATCGGTCATTTCGTCATTCTGGACAAGGACATCATCGCGCCCAGCAATATCAATCGCCAGGCCATCGCCTTTCACAGCACCGTCGGCAAGCGCAAGGTTGACGTGATGGAAGCCATGATCCACGACATCAATCCCGCCGCTGCCGTCATCAAGCGAACTGAATACTTGCTGAGCGACAACATCGATGATTTCTTCGCGAGCGTTTTGGAGCAGACGGACGGCAAGCTCGACTACGTCGTCGACGCCATCGACACCATCTCGGCCAAGCTCACCATTGCCAAATATGCTCAGGACCACGACATTCGTTTGGTTAGCTCCATGGGCGGGGCCAACAAGCTCCATCCCGAGTGCCTCCGCTTTGCCGACATTTTCGATACGGTACGTGACCCCATGAGCCGCATCATGCGCAAAGAATGCAAGAAGCGCGGAATCAAGAGCCTGCATGTACTGTTTAGCTGCGAGGAATCGGTTAAGACACAGCCCCGCGACCCTTCCAACATCCACGAGCGCACCGAGCTGGGAACCGCCAGCTTTATGCCGCCCATCATGGGCCAGATGATTGCCGGCGAGGTTATCCGCCAGATCAGTGGGCGCGGCACCGAGCGCGTACGCGCCGATGGCCAGCGCCTGGACTAGCGGAGCGCACCGAGATGGAGCCCCGGTTATTTGATGCACACTGCCATCTTGATTTAATGGCTCACCCGGACGCCGTTGCCGATGAGGCGACGGCGCTGGGCTTGGGTCTATTTGACTGCGGCGTCAATCCGCGCGACTTTTCGGCCGCAAACGAGCGCGCCTGTCGCCAACCAGGCATCATCGCCGGCGTTGGGCTTCACCCCTGGTGGCTCGCCGATGGCCACTGCGGTTTTGTCGAAGTCAATCTGCTTTGCGAAGTTGCTGCCCAAGAACGCTACATCGGCGAAGTCGGACTCGACTTTTCCGCGCGCTTTGCTGGAAGTGAGCCGCTACAAATACAGGCACTTAACCGGCTCTGCGATGCGCTCGTGCAGCATCCTCTTACCGGGCGCGTGATATCAATTCACGCCGTTCGTTCGGCAGGAGCCGTACTGGACGTCCTCGAATCGCATGGACTACTCATCCCAAACCCCGACTCCCCCGTTATCATCTTCCACTGGTTTAGCGGTACTTCGGACGAACTCGTCCGCGCGCGTAATGCGGGCTGTTATTTTTCCGTCAACGAACGCATGCTCGCGACCAAGCGCGGTCGCGAATACGCACGACAGATTCCACTCGACCGCCTACTGCTCGAGACCGATGCGCCGGCCGAACCAAACACAGAAACAAGCGCGCAGTCGCTCATCAAATCGCTCACAAGGACCTCGATGCGCATTGCCTCACTCAAAAACTGTGACGCAAAGCGCATCGAGTCGGCGGTTTTAGCGAATGCACACTCTGTTTTTAGCCTTCGCTAACCCCCGTGGTCAAAAAACGTCAAATATGAGTACTGCTAGCGAAATGGATACATTACTCTGAGCTTTCCGACCACCAGAATAATCTACGATTGTCCATTAACTAACACTTTTACAGTCACTCATCCTGCATTTTCGCAATCTTAAACCCCTCCAAACGCTCAAATCACGTCTGAAGGGGTCGATTTTGCTGCGACTAAATTAGTCACAGTACTCATATTTGGCTTTTTTGACCACCGAGTCACGGGAAGGCACCAATACAGCTCCCCGGGACAGCTCGGCTATTCGACGATTGGTGCTCCGTGGCCCCAAGAACCTTCCATGCCGCACACGGTCGAGGCAAACCCGGCAGCAAAGTCGAGCGCGCGCTCGATGGCCTCGGCGCCATCCTCACCACGCTTGGCGGAATCGAGATAGCACATCAAAAACGAGGTGAGGAACGAGTCGCCCGCCCCCATGGTGTCCTTCATGTCCGTTACCGGTTTAGCCAGCTGGCGGTAATAACGCTCGCCGTCGTAAGCAATGCAGCCCTCGGCGCCCGCCGTAGCCGACACAAAACGCGGACCCAGGCCCTTCACCCATGCCAGACGCTCGCGAATCTCGTCCTCACTCGCAGCATCCGCCGCACTAAAGAAAGCGAAATCGACGTAGGGCGCAATCTGCTCGTAGTACTCGTCGGTGGAGTCGTCCGAAAAGTCAAAAGAGACCGTGACGCCCGCAGCCTTCAACTTGGGCAGCTCGCGCTCGGTAAAGCAATAGTTGCCCGAATGAACCACATCGAACTGCTTCATGTACGCAAGATCAAAGCGATCGAGGACATAGCGCGCATCGCCACGGATACCGCCCTCGTTGGAGCCAAGGAAGACACGGTCACCGTCAACGACGGTCACGCGAGCCGCTCCGTTCTCGCCAATCATCTGCTCGCACTTGTCAAGCTCGATACCCTCATCCTCGAGGCTTGCAATGACATGCTCGGCAGCGGCGTCATTACCAAAAATGCCCATGTATGCAGAGCGTGCGGCACCGCATTTCTTGGCATAAACGGCGAAGTTCACCGCATTGCCGCCGGGATACATGGTGTGGATATGCTCGTAGCGATCGACGACGTTGTCGCCAAATCCGAGCGCGTTAACGTTAAATGCCATGGCCTTTGTCCCTTCTAGTACTCGACAACACCCATATAGCGACGGAAATCGGGATCGTGATCAAACACCTTGCCGCGTGCAGCACGCAGCTCGCAGTTCATGGCGTAGAACAGCACCGGGTCCAGATAGGCACGGACGCTCGCCGGCACGGCTTCCATACCGTACTCCTTGGCATCGAGCACCATCAGCGTATCGGTATGCGTCTTAAGGAACGCCAGGGCGCGCTCGTCCATGGCACGGCACTCGCTGGAGCCCATCTGCAGGAAGTAAAAAACGCCATCCTGAGTAGCCTCGAAGGGGCCATGGAAGTACTCGGCAGAGTGGATGTAGCTGCAGTGCTGCCACTGCATCTCCATAAGAGAGCAGATAGCGAAACCGTAGGTCTGGCTAAAGTTGGGACCGCTGCCCAGAATGTAGAAGAACTCGTGCTCCTGGCAAAGCTTGGCAAAACGATCGCCCAGCTCGGCATTTACCTTCTCGCGTGCCGGGGGAAGAATCTTATCCATCTCGGCGATACCGGCATACATATCGGCAAGATCGGCGTAGCCCTCCTGCTGATCGAGCAGCTCGGCCGCAAGCGACAGCGAAATGCCAGCGGGGACCTCGGCCTGCGGCACGCCCTCGCCCCACGGGTAGACCCACGTGGTCCACTTGCCGGAGTCAATCTTGGATCCAGCGTTGTCGGTCTGGGCGATCACCGTAGCGCCGGCAGCAAGGGCAATCTCGCAGCCCTCGACGACCTCGGGGGTG
>CABUUG010000062.1 GCA_902494605.1 uncultured Collinsella sp. | reverse complement strand
CAGGCCGACATGCTCGAGGCGCGCTACGAGGACGGCGGCACCCCGCAAGCCCGCCTCGCCATTTCCGCCCAGCACTACGCCTTTTCGGTCGAGGCCTTTGTCAACGTGGTCGAGCGCTGCCGCGACAGCAAGTTCGAGTTCATCATGCGCGAGACCACCACGTCGCAGATCATCGATGACGTCCGCGCGTTTCGCAGCGACATCGGCATCCTGTATCTGGACGACTTTAATGCCCGCGTTCTGCAGAAGGCTTTTGCCGACGCGCGTGCGAGCTTCCATCCCCTATTCGACGCGACGGTCCACGTCTTCGTTAGCGAGCGCCACCCGCTTGCCCGCCGCCCGCAGCTGTCCCTTGCCGACCTCACACCCTATACGCGCTACAGCTTTGAGCAGGGAACCTCAAACTCCTTCTATTACGCCGAGGAACCTTTTAGCTATATCCCTTGCGACCGCAACATACGAATCTCGGACCGCGGAACACTTACTAACTTACTTATCACGTCGAACGGTTACACCCTGTCGACCGGTGTCCTCTCCAATGAAATGCAATGGGGTATGGCATCGATCCCGTTAGCAGACGCCCCAACGATGCACGTAGGCTATATCATGCACGACGAGCGCAAGCCCTCTCCCCTCTTGCAGCAATACCTCGACGAGCTCAACCGCATCATCCATGCCAACTAACTGTCGGAAGACGGGGTAGAAATCGTAGATTGCTAGCCCCCGGCGGACATGGCGCTACAATGGTCACTCACACGAAACGTACCCAACGAAAGGAACCATGTGAAGGTCATCATCTATACCGACGGCTCGGCCCGATCAAATCCGGGACGCGGCGGCTACGGCGCCGTGCTCAAATACACCAACCCCGCCGGCAAGACCTTCACCTCCGAGCTTTCGCGCGGCTACGCCAAGACCACCAACAACCGCATGGAGCTCATGGCGGTCATCGTGGCGCTCGAGGCGCTCAACCGCCCCTGCGAGGTCGAGGTCCATTCCGATTCGCAGTACGTCGTCAACGCTTTCAATAAACACTGGATCGACGGCTGGAAAAAACGCGGCTGGAAGACCGCCAACAAGCAGCCTGTCAAGAACCGCGACTTGTGGGAGCGCCTGCTCACCGCAAAGAGCAAGCACAAAGTGGAGTTCATCTGGGTTAAGGGCCACGCCGGCCATGAGCTCAACGAGCGCTGCGACGAGCTTGCCACCACGGCGGCCGACGGCAGCAACCTCGATATCGACACCGGCTTTAACGAGAGCGACCTGTAATAGCGTTTTCGCGCAGCTTTATATCCCCACGCGCTACACTCATCCTGTAGACCAAACAACGCAAGGGGGACGTATGCTGCGCATCGCGACCATCGGCACATCCATGATCACCGACGACTTTATCCAAGTCGTCAACGCCAACGACCAAGCCGCGTTTGTGGGCACGCTTTCGCGCGACGCCAATCGCGGTACTGCCTTTACCGCCGAACACGGCGGCGAACGTAACTTCACCGCACTTGACGAGCTTGCGTCCGCCGTCGACGTCGACGCCGTCTATATCGGCAGCCCTAACGCACTTCACTACGAGCAGGCCCTTGCCTGCATCGCCGGTGGCAAGCACGTCATCGTCGAGAAGCCCTTCTGCGCAACCGAAGCGCAGGCGCTGGAAGTCTTCCGCGCTGCCGAGGCAGCAGGTGTCGTAGCCCTCGAGGCCATGCGCCCCCTCCACGATCCCGCCTTCCACGCCATCGAGGACGCCCTGGGCGAGATCGTCCCCATCCGCCGCGCCTCATTGCGCTTTGGCAAATATTCCTCGCGCTACAACGAGATTCTCGCGGGACGCGCCACCAATATCTTCGACTGCAATATGGCATCGGGTTCCCTCATGGATATTGGCGTCTACACCGTCGAGCCCATGGTCGAAATTTTCGGCATGCCCTCCGGCCTTACGAGCATGACTACTCTGCTCGACCCCACCACGCGACAGCTCACGCACGGCCCCATCGACGGCTGCGGTTCCATCCTCGCCAGCTACGGCGGTGGCCGCATCTCCGTCGAGCTCGCGCACTCCAAAATTACGAATGACCTACTGCCCTCGCAGATCGAAGGCGAGCGTGGCACTATCCAGATTGACCATCTGTCCACGCCCCGCAACGTCCGCATCGACTATCGCGGCGACGTCGTACGCGGCTCGGCGACCGAGGCGCCGCGCGAACGGAGCGACAACGGCCGCGTGCTCGACCTGCCCAAATCGAGCAACACCATGGAATACGAACTCGCAGACTTTATCACCGCCATCGGCGGCATCGATAACGTCAAGGAAGAGATTTGGGAGACCCCGGCGGGACGTCACGAGCTTGGCCACTACCGCGATGTCACGCTCGTCTCACTGCGCATCATGGATGCAGTGCGTCAGCAGGCGGGTATCGCCTTCCCCGCTGACTCTAACAAGCAGGCATAGCGATGGGTTTTTTCGACAAGCTTTTCTCGGGCGTCACCGGCGGCAGTCGAGAGCCTCAAAAACCATCAAACGTCGAGCTCGAGCTGCGCCGCAGGCTTACTGTGCTCGCAAGCGACGAGGCCACTCAAGACACTCCCCTGCGCTATTTCCTGCGCTGGGCGGGGCAAGTCCAGGGTGTTGGTTTTCGCTTTACCAACACCAACCTCGCGCAGGCACGCGCACTCACCGGCTGGGTGCGTAACATGGAAGACGGCTCAGTCGAGATGGAGATACAGGGAGCTCCGGCAAGCATCCTATCTCATCTCGAGGCGCTTCATGCCTCCTACGAGCGCATGGGAACGCGTTTTCGCCTCGTAGACGCCCAGGTCCGAACCCCACTTGCCAATGAAGACGGTTTCAGTCCTCATTATTAGTATTCTGTGCTAAATACGGTATCATTTACCTACGACCGTTGATAGAAAAGAGGCGAGGCGCATGGCGGTGCAAAGAAGGAATACCAGGCAGCGAAAGCTGGTTCTTGACGCCGTGCGCCAAAGCTATAACCATCCCACCGCCGACGAAATCTACAACGTCGTGCGCGAGCAGGATGACAAGATCAGCCGCGGTACGGTCTACCGCAATCTCAATCTCTTGGCCGACGCCGGCGAGATCCTCTCCATCAAGACGCCGGGCGGCAGCCGCTTCGATCGCACGATCGAGCCGCATGCGCATATCATCTGCACCTCGTGCAGCCGCGTCATCGACGTACCGCTCCCCTTCGATGCCCAGCTCGACGCCAAGGCGTCCGAGCAAATCGGCTGGCACGTCACGTCGCACTATACCATCTTCGAGGGTCTCTGCCCCGACTGCCAGTAGCCCTTAGTGGCATGCCCGCAAATCTACTTGCCCATCCGCTACAGCAAACAGCACATTTCTAGGCATGTCCCGAAAACCTACTCGGCGAGCAGGCGGCGCAGTTCTTCTTCGACCGTGCGCACGTAGCGGACGCGGTCGTTGATGCTACGCATAGAGGGATTGCAGCTCTCCATCAGGTAGGGATGGCCCACGACGTTAAGCATGTCGCGATCGTTCTCATTGTCGCCAAACGCCATCATCTCATCGGGCGAAATACCCAGGGCACGACCGTAATCGGCAAGCGCGGAGCCCTTGCCCGAACCGAAACCGATAAAGTCCGTCCATTCGGTTCCCGACGTCATCACGTCGACACGGTCGCTAAAGAGGCGCTCAAAATGCTCCAGCGCCGCCGGCTGATCCACCTCGGGCGTCTGGAAGGCAATCTTAATGACGTCCTCGTCGATGTCCTCGGGACGGTCGACCACCGCCACATCGCAGTGGACCTCATAGCGCAAATGGTCGACGAACGCATCGTTGCCGCTCATGGTGTAGAGGTGTCCCTCGCACGAAAGTGTCACGTCGGCATGGGGATACGCAACCACGGCATTCGCGATATCCATAGCAAGGCTACGCTCCATGGAACGCTTGACAACGGCACGCCCCTCGCTCATCACCAGGGCTCCGTTTTCGCATACATAGGCGAGCTCATCGGCCACCGGGGCAAACAGGTAGCGCAAGCTCGCATATTGACGGCCGCTCGCCGGCATAAACACGATACTGCGACGATGCAGTTCATCGATGAGCTCAAAGGCCTCGGAACGCGGCTCGCGCTCCCCCGGATGCAGCAACGTGCCATCCAAATCGCAGGCGATCAGCTTGATTCCCTCAAGACCCATACGCTTCCCCCAAAGCCTCCTATCAACAGCAAGACGGACCTTGATTGGTCGCCCCTCAAAGCCCGTCTTGCGCATACGCGCGCTTAGCCGCGCGTCTTTTTTACAATGGTAAAGTCGGGAGCCATGCTCACGACGACCCCCGCCGCACTCGACGCAAAGCGCCGGTCCGCATCGAGTTCACGGGTAACCACCGAGAGCCGAACACCCTCGACACCCCGGAGCATGCGGCCCAAAACAGGCTGCACCGGCGTATACATGCGCACGGTATGCTCGTCCGAGTCGCCCCGGAAGAGCGGCGCATGCATGTTGCCGATCTCCCAGCACGCATGCGCGAGTGCAATCAGATCCATGCGGTCGACTTCGACCAAATAAACCTCGGCGCTGCGCAGGCGCACAATAACCGCCACAGGCACCACGCCCGAACGATCAATGGCGAGCACGTCGCCATCGGCAAGACGACCGCCGTCGGCAGTATCCAGCCGAACATCGATCGTGCGCCCCAGCTCCGTCACGCCCACAAACGCGCATACATCAGCCTGGTCCCAATCGAGCAGTAGCTCGTCAACTTCAAAGACACCGCCCAGCTCCCGGCGAAGCAGGAGTTCATAGGACGGATCGTTGAGATTTCCCAAGTATGTCGTCGAAACCAAGCGTTCAGGCATACTCTAGCCCTCGACCTCGACGAGCTCGATATCAAAGTTGAGGTCCTTGCCGGCCAACTCGTGGTTGGCGTCGAGCGTCACGGCCTCGGGCGTTACGTCGATGACCACGGCGGGGACGGGCATGCCACTCGGCGTGGACAGGAAGAGCTTCATGCCCTTCTCGATCTGCTCGATGTTGGGAACCTGTTCGGCCGGGAAGGTAATAACCATCTCGGGATTGTGCTCGCCGTAGGCATCGGCAGCAGGAATGTGCACGGTCTTCTTCTCGCCCACCTGCATGTCGACCACGGCGGCGTCGAAGCCCTTGATCATCTGACCGGCGCCGCAGGTGAACTCCAGCGGCTCGCCGCGATCGTAGGAGCTATCGAACTGCGTGCCGTCGTCGAGCGTGCCGCGATAATGGGTCTTGACCTTCTTGCCCTGGTTGGACATGGTAACCTCCGTGATAAGGGCGGCGCACAACGCGGGCCGCCGTGAACATATGGCGCTAACTATACCCTAGTCATACAATTCAAGGACAGTTTGCAAAGAAACGCTGCATCCGGAGGAACCATGGCATATCCCGTATTTGACCTACATTGCGACACCGCCGACCGCATCGGCTGGGCCACGCTCGATCTCGACCTGCGCTTTACCGCCGGCACCGACGGTTATTTCCCCGGCGACGAAACACATCCGCAAGATTTCGACCTCATCGAGGGCAACGCCTGCGCCATCTCGCTCGCAAAGATCGGCAACACGCCGTGGGCACAGTGCTTCGCCACGTTTGTCCCCGACGAGATTCCCACCGCCCACGCCGCGCGCTTCCAGGCGCAGATCATGGCGCACATGAGCGGCCAGGCAATGCTCAACCACGACCGCATGGTCAACGTACGCAGCGCCGCTGACATTCGCCCTGCGCTCAAAGACGGCAAGGTCGCCTGCATCCACACCATCGAAAACGCCACGTTCTTTGCCGAGGACCCCGCGCTGATCGAGGTACTCAAGAGCCTGGGCGTACTCATGTCATCACTCAGCTGGAACGCGCAGGGACCGCTCGCGAGCGGGCACGATACCCACGCCGGCCTCACCGCCGCCGGCATCGAGGCACTTACGCAGATGGAGCACGCCGGCATGGTACTCGACGTCTCCCACCTCAACGATGAGTGCTTTGACGAGGTTGTCGCCCACGCCACGCGCCCCTTCGTCGCCAGCCACTCCAACTCCCGTGCGGTTTGCGGCGTCAAACGCAACCTTACCGACGACCAGTTCCGCACCATTCGCGACATGGGTGGCATCGTCGGCCTCAACTACTGCAGCGAGTTCCTTTCCAACGATGCAACCGACGAGACCGCCGCAGACGTCACCTTCGACCAGCTAGCGGCACATATCGAGCACTGGCTCGACCTGGGCGGCGAGGACGTCATCGCGCTCGGCGGCGACTGGGACGGCGCCACGGTGCCTGCTTTCCTCTCCGATGCCAGCAAGATGCCCGAGTTCCAGAACATGCTTTCCAAGCATTTTGGCAAGACCGTGATGCAGAAGCTCTGCAGCGACAACGCGCTTGCCTTCTTTGAGCGTTATTAATTTCACATCCCTTGAGCGGGCCGGCATGCCGAACGGTCGACATGCCGGCCCGTCCCCAATCCAAAGGACCGCTTTTGACGCAGCAGTTTACGATTTCTGTATCCCGACCAGATGGGACGCCCATCTCCGTCGTCGTTACCAAAAAGCGCGTCAAAAACTTCAACCTACGCGTCACATCAAGCGGTGAGGTCCACGCCAGCGCACCGCTCGGCGCCAGCCACGAGCGCATCGAGGCATTTGTGAAGCGCAACAGCGCCTGGATTGTCAGCCGACTTGCCCAGCGCGAGCAACGTCAGGCGGCGGCGCGAGAGCCACTCAGCCCCTCATCCATCATTGCACTTTGGGGCAAGCCCATCACGGTACAGGACGCACTCGATCACAACTTTGCATCACCCGCACCGCGACCCAAGCAGGCTACCTTCGCAAGTTTTATGGGTACCGACGAAACGGACGAAGGCCCACAGGCCAAGCGGCGCGCAATCCTCGACGGCCTAACGTCCGACGAGCTCCAAGCCCACATCAGCCAGCTTTATACGACCGAGGTCACCGCAGCGCTACGCGACATCGTGCACGCGTACGAAATCGCAATGGGCGTCACCGTGGCCCGCGTTTCCGTGCGCAGCATGAAAACGCGTTGGGGCTCATGCACGCCCAAGACCGGAGCCATTCGCATCGCACGCGAGCTCGCCGCCTATCCCATCGAGTGTCTCGACATGGTTGTCGCCCACGAGCTCGTCCACTTGCTCGAGCCAAGCCACAATCAGCGGTTTCACGCCCTGCTCGACACGTACTGCCCCAACAATAGAGCTCTGTCGCAGCGGCTCAAGCAGCCACCCATAGAGACGTATTAGAACCGGTTAGCGCACGCGCTCGATCTCGACACCGCAACTTGCCAGGGGCAGGCCAACAGGAGCCCACGGCTTATCGAGCTTTATGCGCACACCAAGCAGCGAGGGATAGCGGCGCAGCAGCATCTGGGCTGTCCCCTCGGCTGCCGCCTCGATGAGTTTAAACGTATGCTCGCGCAGATAGCCATCAACATCGTGGCACACCGAGCCATAGTCAATCGAGGCGTCCAGGTTATCGTGCTCCCCCGCCGCGCGCAGGTCGGCATAGAGCACCAGAGAAACGATGAACTTCTGACCCAGCGCGTTCTCCTCGGGATACACGCCATGGTTGGCAAAAACCTCAAGGCCGTCAATGACAATACGATCGGCATGGCGAAGGTCGTCATAGCTCACGTGGGGCACCGCCGTTGCGGTGGATATTTCGCCCCTTCCACGGCGGGCGAGCTCGGCGCCTTCAGTCTTGGTTGTATTCTCGGGCAGTTTTTTGTTACTCATCGCGATCGTCTCCTTCGTTTAGAACCCCGACCGCGCAAACTAACTACACGCGAATCGACAGGTTCTTTTTATCGTCGCTCCAGTTGCAAGCATTGCGCGCGGGGCATGCAAAGCAGGCGCGCGACGCTTTGTCGGCTGCATAGAGCAGACGCTCAAGCGGTTGGCTGTTCACGCGCAGCTTTCGATGGCCCAGTATGGCCGTCTTAATGGCTGCGGCATCGGCCGGCTCAAACGCCACGTCATCGGGCATGCCGGCGAGAATCGCATCAGCGACGCGCTCGCTTGCAACATCATGGGATATACCCGATTCGTACTGTTCATCTTTGCCGATATCGTGAAGAAGTGCCGTGGCGTAAATGACCTCGCGGTCAAACTCGAGCTCTTCCTCGAGATTCTTGATCCACATAATGCGGGCGACATCGAGCAGATGGTCAATACCGTGGCGGCAAAAGATGCGCCCCGATTCCAGCTGAGCAATGTTGCCCAGGTGGCGCCGGAACAGGCCATTGGCACAAATGTAATCGATACGAGGCATGGCACCAAAAGGCGCCAGGCCCGAAGCCATAAAACCGCGACGTGGCGTTCCCTCATCAGTATTCGATGTAAAGTCGTTGACGACCCTCATGGTTAGCGGCCCAGCATCCTAAAGAAACGCTCTTCGAGCGCGGGGTCGGTCTCAAAGACGCCGCGGCGAGCGAGCGTCACGGTCTTGGTGCCGGGCTTTTGCACGCCGCGCATGGTCATGCACATATGCTCAGCTTCCATGAGCACAATCGCTCCCTGGGGAGCGAGATAATCCATGAGGGCGTCGGCAACCTGCGCACACAGCTGCTCCTGCAACTGCAGACGGCGGGCATAAACCTCAACCGTGCGGGCAAGCTTAGAGAGCCCTGCGACACGGCCGTTGGGGATATAGCCAATGGTAGCCTTGCCGTAAAACGGCAGCAGATGATGTTCGCACAGCGAGTAGAACGTAATGTCGCGCTCGATAACCAAATCGTTCGAAGCGACGGCAAAGGTTTTGGACAGGTGCTCCTCGGCGCTCTGGTCCATGCCGCCGGCAATCTCGCCATACATACGGGCAACGCGCGCCGGGGTCTCCAGCAGGCCCTCACGAGTTGGGTCCTCGCCTATGCCCTCAAGCAGCAGCTTAATGGCGGCCTCGACTTTTTCCTGATCGACCATCTGGGCCTCACTTTTCCGATTTTGCGTTCGCGCTATGGTACCACGCCCTCCGGCATCGACCGCAAGCTACATAGTATGGGTCGAATAGACCGGATCGTCCCGCCAAAGTTCAACCGCATCACAAAGCGCAACGCCCTCGCGCTCAGCACGGGCGCGCGTAGCATTCATATCAATCACGCGCTGATTGCTCGAGCCCCTAAAGCGCAGCGTGATATCGTACAGGTCCTGAACGAACGGGCCGTCCACCAACATGTCGAGGCAGGCTAGGATACGGTCCGTCACCTCGGTATGATGACGGCCACCCGGCATAAGCTCCTCGAGCACGTCGCCAGTGAAGCACCAAATGGTCTTTCCCGACCCCGATGGATAGGCCGCGCGAACACGCTCGACAAAATCAACGAGTCCCGCCTGGTTCTCAGGTTCCATGGGCTCGCCGCCCAAAATTGTCAGACCGTCGTTAAAGGGATGGTCGAGGCTCTCGATAATCTTGTCCTCGACGGCGCGATCAAAGGGCTCGCCCGCAGCAAAGTCCCACGCGACAGAGTTAAAACAATTCTTGCACCCACGACGGCACCCACTCACAAACAGAGAAGTACGAACGCCTTCTCCATCAGCAATGTCGAAATACTTAATGTTCGCGTAGTTCATAGGTAACTCTCCTGGGAGGCCGGGACATATCATCCCGTCCTCAAACATTCTCGGCCTTCGGCCTGCGAAACTGCGGGCGGGACGATATGCCCCGGCCTCATGCAAAGGGTAACTCAATGAACGAAGCGAACATCGAGCATAGGGTTCGAGGTCCAATAAAAACTGGGTTGCAGCTCAACCGCCATCGCAAGTAAATCGCAGCTGCAGCTCAAATTATTTCCGCTAAGAACTTCGAGGAGTGAGCAGACCGCATGCTGCATCTCAGCTACATTAACTTGGCTGCCCCGTAGCGAGGCCCCGGATCTTTGCTCGATATGAGTTCCGCACGAACAGGAGGCGCCTGTGGCGCCGCCGTCGTGAGCCAGGACTGTCCGAAATAGCGAGTAATGGCCCGGGCCCCCGCTACGGGGCAGCCTGGGATGGTTATTAGAGATGCAGCACGCGGTCGCGGATCTCCT
>CABUUG010000061.1 GCA_902494605.1 uncultured Collinsella sp. | reverse complement strand
CGAGCCCACCGAGGAACAGATCAAGTACGCCATTCGCGGTAACGTCTGTCGCTGCACCGGCTACAAAAAGATTATCGAGGGCATCTCGCTGGCCGCTGCGGTGCTCCGCGGCGAAAAGCAGATCGACGAGGACCTGGAGCGCGGCGATGACTACGGCGTGGGCAAGCGCGCCTTCCGTATTGACGTGCGCAAGAAGGTGCTCGGCGAGGGCAAGTACCCCGACGACATCGACGAGATCGACCAGCCGGGCCTGACCTACGCCAGCGCCGTGCGCTCCAAGTATCCGCGTGCCCGCGTGCTCTCCATCGATACCTCCAAGGCCGAGGCCCTACCCGGTGTGGTTGGCATCCTGCGCGCCGAGGACGTGCCGGTCAACCAGGTCGGCCACCTTATCCAGGACTGGGACGTCATGATCGCCCAGGGCGACATCACCCGCTGCGTGGGCGATGCCATCGTGCTGGTGGTTGCCGAGGACGAGGCGACGCTCGAGAAGGCCAAGAAGCTCGTAAAGATTGATTACGAGCCGCTGGAGCCCGTGCGCAACATCGCCGAGGCCAGGTCTGCCGACGCCCCGCGCCTGCACGACAGCTTCTTTGCCTTTGGCAACACGGTGGAGCTCAAGGACAACGTGTGCCAGAGCCGTCACGTGACGCGCGGTGACGCCGCCAAGGCGCTGGCAGAGAGCGCGTTTACCGTGACGCAGCGCTTTACCACGCCCTTTACCGAGCATGCCTTCTTGGAGCCCGAGTGCGCCGTTGCCTTCCCGTACAAGAATGGCGTCAAGGTGCAGTCGACCGACCAGGGCGCCTACGACACGCGCAAAGAGTGCGCTCACATGTTTGGCTGGGATAGCGAGCCCGAGCGCGTGGTCGTCGAGACCATGCTCGTGGGTGGCGGCTTTGGCGGCAAGGAGGACGTGTCCATCCAGCACTTGGCCGCGCTCGCCGCATATAAGTTCCAGCGTCCTGTGAAGTGTAAGCTCACGCGTGCCGAGTCGCTCGCTTTCCATCCCAAGCGTCACGCCATGGACGGCACCTTTACACTGGGCTGCGACGCCGAGGGCAACTTTACCGGCCTGGATTGCGAGATCAACTTTGATACCGGCGCCTACGCGTCGCTGTGCGGCCCGGTGCTCGAGCGCGCCTGCACGCATGCCGTCGGCCCCTACAAGTACCAGAACACCGACATTCGCGGTTATGGCTACTACACCAACAACCCGCCCGCCGGTGCGTACCGCGGCTTTGGCGTTTGCCAGTCCGAGTTTGCGCTCGAGAGCCTGATCGACCTGCTGGCAGAGAAGGTCGGCCTGGATCCGTGGGAGATTCGCTACCGCAACGCCATCGAGCCGGGCGAGGTTTTGCCCAACGGTCAGATTGCCGACTGCTCCACGGCGCTGAAGGAGACACTGCTCGAGGTCAAGGATGCCTACTATGCGCATCCCGGACACGCCGGTATCGCCTGCGCCATGAAGAACGCCGGCGTGGGCGTTGGCCTGCCCGATGCCGGCCGCTGCAAGATTCGCATCGAGGACGGCGTGGCCGTGGTCTATGCCGCCACGTCCGACATCGGCCAGGGCTGCAACACCGTCTTTTTGCAGGACGTTGCCGAGGCATGCGGCCTGCCGCTTCGCTGCATCGCCAACGGCGAGTGCTCTACCGAGAACGCTCCCGACTCCGGCACCACGTCTGGCTCGCGTCAGACGGTCGTGACCGGCGAGGCCGTGCGCGGTGCCGCCTTCCTGCTGCGCGATGCCATGCTTGACATCGAGGCCGGCAAGTCTGCGCCCGCCGCTCCCGTGAATGCGCATGGCGACGGCGTCAAGATCGAGTATGACGACGGCCGCGCCTATCAGCTGCGCACACAGGAGCTCGTCGCCGGCCAGGGTATGCATCCTCAGGATCCCGCGGCCGCCATCAAGGCGCTCGAGGGATGCGAGTTTGGCTACGTGTACCTGGAGCCGACCGACAAGCTGGGTGCGGATGTTCCCAATCCCAAGAGCCACATCTGCTACGGCTTTGCCACACATGTGGTCATTTTGGATGATGACGGTCGCGTGAGCGAGGTTTATGCCGCGCACGATTCCGGCAAGGTGGTCAACCCCATCTCCATCCAAGGTCAGATCGAAGGTGGCGTGCTCATGGGTATGGGCTATGCGCTTACCGAGGACTGGCCGCTCAAGGACTGCGTACCCCAGGCAAGGTACGGTACGCTCGGGTTGTTCCGTGCGCCCGAGATTCCGGATATCCACGCCATCTACGTGGAGAAGGACGAGCTGCTGCCCGTGGCATACGGCGGCAAGGGCATCGGCGAGATCGCAACAATCCCCACGGCGCCCGCCGTACAGAACGCCTATCGCGCATTCGACGGCAAGCTGCGTCCGGATCTGCCCATGGTGGACACGCCCTACAGCCGCGTCCGCAACCGCGGGTAGGGTAGGGTGCGGACAGCATTGCTGACGGGCTGTTCGCGCTCAACACCAACTGCATATGCTGCGCCTTTGGCCCCAGCTCCATCGCGAGCCGGGGCCTTTTGTTTGGAGCGCCTCCGCATGCGGAAACTGTGTCCCGGAATCCAGCCTCGGAACGGGATGGACTTTCCCAACGGGGCCGCATGCGGAAACTGCGTCCCAGAATTGGCGTTCAGAAGGGGACGCGTTTTCCGCTGGCCGGCCGTTTGGAAAGTGCATCCCAGTTTGAGCGTTTATTCCGGGATGCGGTTTCCGCTGAAGGACTCAACCGGAAAGCGCATCCCGTTCCGAGGCTAGATTCCGGGACACGCTTTCCGCTAGGCCCGCCATCCGGAAAGTGCGTCCCGTTTGAGCGTCCAGGCTGGGACGCGCTTTCCGTTGGCGTGGCCGTTGGGAAAACGCGGCCCAGATAGGGGGATGCGATTCGGCGATGCTTGGCCTAGCAGTTCCTACAGCTCCACCTCGTTGAGCCATGTCGGCAGCGCGGTTTGCCGGATGCCTGCCGTCTGCAGCTTTTTGGCGAGCATTCCTGCCGAGCGGACCTCGTTCATGGTAAAGCGCAGCAGAGGGTGACCGTATAGCGATAGGTGCGCCTCGCGCTGTCGTTCGGCAACGAGCGCCTCGGCGGTGGTGCGTCCGGCCAGCATGGTCTGGTTGGTATATTTGATGAGCCCGTCGAGCTCGCCCAGCGTGAGTTCCCGCGCCTGGCGCTCCCAGGCAAAGTCCGTTCGTATGGGCTTGGCCGAATCGAAGGGGTCCGTCAGCTCGTATTGAAGCCAGTCGGGCGCAAAGCCCGTCTCGATCATGACGGCTCGGGCGACCGATTCCCCGCCGCTCTCGGCGCGGGCGTCGGCATATCGAAGCGTGGTGAGGGCGGTGCGAATCGCGCGACCATTGCGGGCGGTCGCTCGTTGCTCGACGGCCTCCATCAACTGCTCTCGCGTAAGGCCGAGCTTTGAGATCGCCGAATCGGCAATGGGCATGCCGTCGGCAAAACCAGTTTGCAGCAGGCAATCTGTGGCCGTTTGGATGGGCGGCGTTACCGATATGCCGGCTCTGCGTATTGCTCCGGCCGGCTCGATCTGGTGTTGCTGAATATGTGCGCCCGGACGAGCCGACGGCTTTATCGAGCTGCAAACATGCACGACGTTCAGGTGTCGCCACGAGACCTCGAGCCCCAGCAGGCAAGCTGCCGAAAACGAGCAGAACGTCCAATCGGGATGGATGATCGCAAGGGCGCGGATAGTCTCGCAATGGCGTTGCGCTCGGTTGAGTTCATCCCAGCGCGTTTTTCGCGCAAACAACCCCGGCATGGGCGAGACAACCGTGCCGCCGGTGCGCCGAAGGAGCGCTTTTCGGATCGCCGCGCTCGGGGGAATCAGACAGCGCCCCTCTTGTTCGGCTTGGTTCAACAGCTGGTCGATGAGTTGGTCATTGCAATGGGTCATGAGCTACCGCCTCCTTTTGGGTAGCAAAAACGTATCAACTGGAACTTGCCGCTCAGCTGACCAAAAGCTGACCAAAATCTAACCATGCAGGTAGATGGCCTGGTTTTGACGTCATTTTTTGAAGCTGAATCGGTGGGCGGTAATCGGCGACCTTGAACGGTAGCGAGTTATGAAGACTGGGTAAGTATCGGGACGTGTACTTTTTTGAAAAAGAGCATTCTATCTGCTGTTTTGTGTCTCTGGATCGTATATTTGAAGGCATGTGATAAGGGCTGCAGGTCGTCGTCTGTGTCTGCGGAAACTGTGACCCGGAATTGCCACTCGGAATGGGACGTGCTTTCCGGATCGCCCTTCAAGCGGAAACTACATCCCAGATTTCGGCCTCAGAGTGGGATGCCGTTTCCAGATCGGGCCTCAAACGGAAACTGCGTCCCGGAATCGAGCCTCGGGGTGGGACGCACTTTCCGGATGGCATGCTTGGCGGAAACTACGGCCCAGTTTTTGGCTCCAGGACGGAATACGCTTTCCGGAACAGCTCACGTGCGGCGGTGTATCGCCCCTTTTCGTGCACCGCTTGTCGAATTACGTTATAGCTAGCTATATTATAGGAAGGTATAATATGGCTAGCTATAACGTGAAGGAAGGATGGCCCTATGTTTATCGGAAGAACAGCGGAAATGTCCGAGCTCAATCGACTGTATGGCACGGGCTCCTTTGAAATGCCTGTGATTTACGGCCGCCGTCGTGTGGGTAAAACGCGACTTATCACAGAGTTCATCCAAGGCAAGAAGGCTATTTACTTTCAAGCTCGTCGTACCAATGCGGAGGCAAACCTGCACGGCTTTAGCCAGGCGATACTTGCAGGCTCGGTTGGTGCTGCAGGCGTGTCGTTTCGTAGTTTTGACGAAGCGTTCGATGCATTGGCCACCATGGCTCGAACGGAGCGTTTGATTGTCGTGATTGACGAGTATCCCTATCTCGCCCAATCGAATCCCGAAATCAGCTCGTTGCTGCAAGACAAGATCGACCACTTGTACAAAGAGACTAGGCTCATGCTGATCCTATGCGGCTCGTCTCTTTCGTTTATGGAGGAACAGGTGTTGGGCTACGAGAGTCCGCTATACGGTAGGCGTACGACCCAGTTTAAGATCATGCCGCTCGATTTTACGACGACCCTCGGCCTGTGGCAGAGCATGAGTCGCGAAGATGCTGCAGTTTGCTATGGCATGACGGGCGGCATTCCTGCATATATCGAGAAAGTCGATCCTGCCGCACCGCTCAAGGACAACATCAAACGTCTTTTTCTTACTCCTACGGGCTATCTCTTTGAGGAGCCGAGTAACCTGCTATTGCAAGAGTGCCGCAATCCCGAGCAATATGATGCGATCGTGCAGGCAATTGCTCAGGGGCGCTCGAGGATCTCGGAGATTGCGAGCTCTACGGGAATCCCTGCGAGCAACGTAAAGAGCTATGTGGATAAGCTGGCGTCGCTTGGGATTGTCGAGCGCGAGCTGCCCCTAAACGAGACGAGCAATAAGCGAGCCGTGTATCTGCTGAGCGATCAGATGTTTAGGTTCTGGTACAAGTTTGTTCCGCAGAACATCGGGCTGATTCAAAACGATATGGCCGCGATGGCGTATAAGCGCATTGAACCGCACGTATCGGATTACATGGGCACGGTCTTTGAGCTTATATGCAGGCAATACGTGTACGAACTCGCACGCGCGGGCCAGCTCGATGTGGTTCCGGCAAGCGTTGGGCGCTGGTGGGGGACGGATAATCGCACGCATACGCAGGAAGAAATCGACTTGATTGTTGACGATGGCGAGGGCGCTGCGCTGTTTGCGGAGTGCAAATGGCGCAATGAACCGGTGGGCGAAGACGTGCTGCAAAAGCTCGTGCACCGAAGCGAGCTCTTTAGACGTCAACGAAAAAGCTATGCGCTTTTCTCAAAAAGCGGCTTTACGCAGGGATGTCGGGATGCCGCGGAGAGTAGGGGAGACGTCAAGCCGATCTCGTTTGTCGAGATGTGTGAGCGGGATAACGCTGCTCGGGGGTAAAGCCTGTCCTCGAATGGCTGGAACGGGGCCCCTCTGTTGTCGTGCTAGCTGCCAGCGGAATACCGGCGGAAAGCGTGTCCCAGATTTCGGCCCCAGAGTGGGATGTCGTTTCCGAATCGGCTCTCAAGCGGAAATTGCATCCCGGAATGAGCGCTCAGAACGGGATGAACTTTCCCAACGAGGTCGCATGCGGAAGCTGTGTCCCGGATTCTGACTCCAGAGTGGAATGCCGTTTCCGGCTGAGGTCTCTGGCGGAAGCTGTATCCCGGAATCGAGCTTCAGAGTGGGACGTGCTTTCCCGTCAGGAGCTCAAGTGGAAACTGCGTCCCGGATTCAAGCCTCGGAATGGGACGTGCTTTCCGAATGGGCTTCAAGCGGAAACTGTGTCCCAGAATCGACATGGCTTCAAGTGGAAAGCGCGTCTTAGAATGCCGCGCCGGCGTTTTTGGCGGTCGTGGTTGGAAAGGGGAGCATTGCCTACGCGCGCGACGACGGCGTGGCGGTGATTCCCATGGCGGCACTTGGGGCATAGTGGTTTTGCGGGGCGCCGGGCCTTCATTACCGAAAATCCATTTGGTAAACCAGATGCTCGCGGATAGAATAAAGTCGACGGCAGCCCAAATAGTGAAGAGCTGGGCAGCGCCGTTGCTTGGTCAAGAGGTCAGTGCCTTAATGGCAGCGACTTGTTATGCTTCGAATGCTGCTTGAGTGCCTCGGAAAGTTCGATAAGCGCCGTGAAGAGCGAGACCAAAGCAACCAAGAGCTCTACGAGCTCTGATGGGCCCGGGATGACCGCTGATTCAAGTCACCGGGCCTAAATCTTTTTCACACATTCGAATAGGCGGGCGACTCTTTTGGGGCTGTCTGCGTGGCGCGTGCCTGGTGCATGGCACTGCATCCCGCTTTTGCGTCCGCACGGGCGGCTACGCTTACCGCAACGTAGCCATTCGTGGAAAGGACGGATGCCATGTCGATGGATAAAACTGGGTTCGTGAGCGTTGGCGCCGAGATCGAGGACGAGGTGATGCCCGATCGCGTCGTGTTTAGCATCTGCTTTGGGGGAAGCTTCGATACCAAGGAGGCGTGCCTGAACGACTACAACGCCGATCGCGTTAAGGTCGCTGCGGCATTGGTGCCCTTTGGTGTGGATGACGAGCTAACGTGGCGCGGTTACGCCTGCTACGCGCGAACGACACGCAGAAAGGCGACGATCACTGGCTATAGCTACCATGCCTACGGCACAATCGCCGCGTCGATTGACGCCGTCGATGTCGCCGCTATATGGACGGCTCTTAACACCTGCGGTTCGCGCGCCGACATGAGCGTAGGTTTTGATCTAGCCGACCGGCGTGCTGCCGAGGATGCCCTCATCGCCCGCGTCGTCAAGCGAGCCCGCAACAATGCGCAGGCGCTTGCGGCGGCATCGGGTTCTAAGCTGGATGGCGTCAAGCATATCTCCTACAACAGTCAGCTTGGCAGCATGGATCGGCTTTGCTATGCAAGTGCGGCCGATTTTGCGCTCGGAGCTCCTGCGGGATCGGCTGATTCCAAGGTGACGGTGCTGGAGCCAGAGCCTATCGAGGTCGAGTGCTCCGTGGATGTGGAATGGTGGCTGGAGTAGAGGGGCGAGCCCGGGCGAGCCCCGGACTTCGTAACCGAAATTCCATTTGTTAAACCTGGCGCCCGTGGGTAAAATAAAGTCGACGGCAGCCCAAGTGGTGGAATGCTGGGCGGCGCCGTTACTTCGATTAAGGGGTCAATGCCTTAGTGGCGTCGGCCCCTCTTTTTCTGCTTCGTACGCTGCTTGAGTGCCTCGGTAAGTCCGATAAGCGCCGTGAGGAGCGAGACCAAAGCGGTCAGGAGCTTCACGAAATCAGTTAGATCGGTCATGGGCATCACCTCCCGTCGCATGGAGGGCGCTGCCCGGCACATGGAACTGCCGTCAACAACTGCAATTCTATCAAAGTACTGCTATAAATACGAATATATGTTCGATAATAACAGTGACGTGATTCTCTCAAAGTGTGGTTTTACGCAAGGATGCCGGAAAGCTGTGCTGTGCGATTTCATGTCCGCACGGGCGCCTATCCTTACGGCAATGTAGCCGCCTATGTAGCAAGCGGCAGTTGACGGAGAAAGGCCATGACCGTGTCAGCTGAAAAGACGCCGGGTATCTCGGCTATCGACACGACGAACTTTGCGCGCCAGATTGTGCTGGACTTTGAGTTTGCGCCGGTGCCAAAACAGCGCCAGCGACGTGGGCTGCGCAATGAGATTATCGAGGTCGGCGCCGTCAAGCTCGATTACCACGGCAACGTTATGGGCGAGTTCTCGCAGTTTGTGCAGACGGAATTTACCGAAGGCGTTGCGTTTCCCGTCCGCGAGCTCACAGGGATATCGGCCGTGGACACCGCGATGGCCGACCCGCTCTATGTGGTGATCAAAAGGCTCAGCGATTGGATCGGTCGCTACTCCGCCCAGGTGGTTTGCTGGAGTGGGGCGGAGCGTCGACAGCTTTTGACCGAGTGCCAGGCAAAACACATCGACCTTTCCGCATTTCCTACGGACTGGGCCGACCTGCAGGCGTTTTACACCTCGATCATGGACGTGGGCAGCCACGGGCGCGTCTCGTTGGGCGACGCGGCAACGTGGTTCGGCATCGAGTTCGACGAGTCGACGGGCCACGCCCACAGCGCTCTGGCCGATGCGCGCGTGACCGCCAAGCTGCTCAAGCAGGTGATGGACGGGGACTACCGCGTGAGCCCGCGCGCCCAGGAAGTCCGCCGGCGGTGGGGGATGGGCGAGCGAGCCCAGACGCGCCTTTCCAGCAAGTGCCCCGAGCTGGGCGATCTGCTGCTGAAGCTGAAGGCGGAGGGGAGGTAGGTAGGGCTCCGGAATGAACTCTGACTCAAGTTATCGGGCCCAAATTCTTTTTGTACGCCATTTTCATGGGCTGAATAGTGCCGAGATTCAATCGCCGAAGGCGCTGTTAGTGGGCTTGCGGGGCCAGTTATCTTATTTGCCCGCCATTTTCATGCTGCCCTACCTGTAGGCTTAATTAGCTTTGGCCCCTCTCCGTCATCAAGATGGACTTAACCCTGGTGTCAGGTATGGACACCGCTCTCGTTTGTTTGACCTTCGCCGCGCGCTCTGCCGCCACGAGAGCCGATGCGTTCTCCCGCCTTCTGACCTCGACGGCGGTGGGATAATAACCGCAACTGCATCCGTCCCATTAGGAGCTGCCTCATGTCTTTCCTAGACCGCCTCTTCGGTACCGAAGAGGCCGATGAATCCGCCAATGACGTTGCCGCCATCGCGCTCGCACAGGAGCAAGCTCTCTCGAGGATAGCCGAAAATGAGTTGGCGGCTCTCAAGGATTCTGCAGTGAGGACCGTTAGGCTTCCTGTAGGAAGCAAGGCAGCTATCGCGGCAGATGCTCTCATACCGTTTGGCGCCAACGTCGCACAGGGCGTTAACGAGATCGGCATGGCGATGGTCAGGTTCCCAGAGGGCGTGGGCTGGGCGGACCTCTGCTCACGCAAGGCACCCGAATGGGATGGTTATAAGCTCCTTTCCAGTTTTGGCAGTGACGGTAAGTTCAACGAGATGGCTGGTATCAAGCAGGCTGGTCTTCAACCCGCTGCGGTGGCAAACCTTGCGCTTCAGGGTGCCGCGGTGGCGGTGGGCATGGCGTATATGAACCAGATAAACGAGAAACTTGACGGTCTTCAGTCCGGCATCGAGGCGATTCAACGAGATATGCAGCGCGAGCGCGATGCCGAGCTCAAAGCGGCATATGACGCCCTTGATCGCCTTACTCTCAAGTGCCAGGAGTACGGCGCCAGCGCCGAGAAGCGTCAAGTCGCGCTGCAGATTATTGAGGACGTACAGCATGAGGCAAACAAGGCGTGGAACTATGAACTCGAGTGCATGAAGGACTTTTCAGCCGAGGTGCGGGCAAGGAAGCGCCTCTCGGCGGAAAAGATAGCCGAGGAGGCGGAGAAGCTCTCCGCGATGGAAACGCGAGCCGCCGTGGCATTCCAGCTTTTCGTTATGGCTCAGCAGATAGGCATGCGTTTCGAGG
>CABUUG010000060.1 GCA_902494605.1 uncultured Collinsella sp. | reverse complement strand
TTACATCAACGAGCTCAAGGGCATCACCGTCTCGCAAAAGGCCCACGCCACGGCCGTAGCCTTCGACACGCCCTTCCCCCAGACTGCCAGCGTCGCCTGCCAGGGCGTGGAAGGTGCCTATAGCCAGATCGCCGCGTGCAAGCTCTTCGACGTGCCCGACATCGCGTTTTTCGAGACCTTCGAGGGCGTTATGCGCGCTGTGCGCGACGGCTTCTGCGAGTTTGGCGTGCTGCCCATCGAGAACTCCACCGCCGGCTCGGTCAACGCCGTCTACGACCTGCTCGCCCAGTTCGACTTCCACATCGTGCGCTCGCTTCGCCTCAAGATCGACCACAACTTGCTCGTCAAGCCCGGCACCAAGCTCGCCGACGTGCGCGAGGTCTACAGCCACGGCCAAGCTATTGCCCAGTGTGCCGGCTTTATCGAGTCCCACGACCTTCACGCCACCAAGTACCCCAACACGGCTATGTCGGCCGAGATGGTCGCCAGCTCCGAGCGCACCGATGTTGCCGCCATCGCATCGCGCAGTTGCGCGGCACTCTATGGCCTGGAGGTGCTGGAGCCCAACATCCAGGACTCAGACAACAACTACACGCGCTTTGTCGTCATCAGCCGCGAGCCGCGCGTCTATCCCGGTGCCAACCGTACCTCGCTCATGATTACCACGGCCAACGAGCCGGGCGCCCTCTATCGCGTGCTCGAGCGCTTCTACGCACTCAACATCAACCTCATCAAGCTCGAGAGCCGCCCCATCCCCGGTCGCGACTTTGAGTTTATGTTCTACTTTGATCTGGACTGCCCCTTTGGCAGCAAGGCCCTCGACGACCTGCTCGATTCCATCGACGACGTGTGCGAGAGCTTTACCTACTTTGGCAGCTACACGGAGGTGCTCTAGATGACCGATACCGCCGCAACCTGCCCCTACGGCGTGCTGGGCCGCGTGCTGGGCCACAGCTACACCCCAACCATCTACAAGGAGCTGGCGGGGCTTGAGTACGTGCGTTTTGAGCGCGAGCCCGAGGACCTTGCGGCCTTTATGACCGGCGACGAGTGGGAGGGCACCAACGTGACCATCCCCTACAAGCGCGCCGTCATGGACTACCTGGACGAACTGAGCCCGCTCGCCGAGCGCATGGGCAACGTCAACACCATCACGCGCCTGCCCGACGGCCGCCTGCGCGGCGACAATACTGACTATTTCGGTTTTCAGCGCCTGGTCGAGGAGCTGGGGGTTGAGGTTACCGGCAAGAAGGTTCTCGTGCTCGGAGCCACCGGCGGCGCCGGCACCACGGCAAGTGTGGTGCTGGGAGATCTGGGCGCCATCGTTGTGCCCGTGGGCCGCACGAGCGAGGTCAACTACGGCAACATCGCGCAGCAATCCGACGCCGCCCTGCTCGTCAACTGCACGCCTGCCGGCATGTTCCCCCACTGCCCCGATGCGCCCTGCACGCTCGAAGGACTTGACGTGCTCGAGGGCGTCATCGACATCGTTTACAACCCCGCCCGCACGGGCCTGATGCTCGAGGCCGAGCGCCGCGGCATCCCCTGCATCGGCGGCCTGCTGATGCTCGTGGCCCAAGCGGCACAGGCCGTCGAGCGCTATACCGGCCAGGTCACCCCGCGCGAGCGCATCCTGGACGTAACGGAGCGCTTGTCACACCGCGAACAGAACATCGCCCTGATCGGCATGCCGGGTTCGGGCAAGACCCGCGTGGGCGAGCAGATCGCCCTGCTCACGGGTCGCGAGCACATCGACCTGGACCGCGCCCTCGAGGAACGCCTCGGCATGCCCTGCGCCGACTTTATCGTCGAGCGCGGCGAGGCAACCTTCCGCGAGCAGGAGACGGCGGCGCTGGCCGACATCTCCAAGCGCAGCGGCCTGGTGCTCTCAACCGGCGGCGGCATAGTCACGCGTGACGAGAACTATCCGCTGCTGCACCAGAACAGCCAAATCGTGATGCTCAGCCGCAAACTCGAAGAGCTCGCCCACAAGGGCCGCCCCATCACCGCCCGCGACGGCATCGAAAAGCTGGCGGAACAGCGCATGCCGCGCTACCGCGCCTGGGCCGACTACATCATCGACTCACGCGACTGCGCCGCCAACACCGCCCATGCCCTCCTCGACACCCTCCCACCCGCTCTCTAACCAAAACCACCACAAAGGGGACAGGCACCTTTGTGGTGGTTTTTCAACCGCAAAGGAAGCAACCATGAAAGCACTCGTCATTAACGGCCCCAACCTCAACATGCTCGGCATTCGCGAGCCAGGCATCTATGGCAGCGACAACTACGACCGCTTAGTGCAGATCTGCCAGGAAGCGGGCACTGCACAGGGCTTCGACGAGGTCGAGGTCTTCCAGTCCAACCACGAGGGCAACATCGTCGACAAGATTCAGGAGGCCTACGGCAAGGTCGACGGCATCGTCATCAACCCGGCCGCCTACACGCATACGAGCGTGGCCATCCTGGACGCGCTCAAAGCCGTCGCAATCCCGGCTGTGGAGGTCCACATCAGCGCTGTCGAGACCCGCGAGGACTTCCGCCAGGTGAGCTATGCACGCCTAGCCTGCTTCGCCACCATCACCGGCGAGGGCCTACAGGGCTACGCCCACGCGCTGGAGCTGCTGAGGGAGTATCTCGAAAAGTAAAATGCCAACCCCAACAAACAGCAGCGGCTTGCTCGCGCTCGGCTCCAGCAGCACACAAGATGAAAAAAGCCCAGACCACCAAGCGGTCTGGGCTTAATAAACGATGGTGCTCCATGGCGGATTCGAACCGTCGACCTTGGGATTAGAAGTCCCCTGCTCTATCCAACTGAGCTAATGGAGCAAATAGCCGCACGCCCAAGCAAGCGCAAGCCTGTCAGGCGCAAGTAATTATAACCTAGTTGAACTGCTCGCGATACGCCTTGCAGACCTCATCAACCGGGCCGTCCATGCGAAGGTCACCCTTCTCAATCCAAACGGCACGCTGGCAGATGCGCTCAACCTGCTCCATAGAGTGCGAAACGAACAGAACCGTCACGTCGCCGCTCTGGATAAAGTGCTGGATACGGTCCTCGCACTTCTGCTGGAAGAACACATCACCGACGGACAACGTCTCGTCAACGATCAGAATATCGGGCTCGGTAATCGTCGCGATTGCAAAGGCGATACGCGCCACCATGCCCGAGGAGAAGTTCTTAAGCGGCATATCGACAAAGTTCTGCAGCTCAGCGAATTCGATAATGCCGTCAAAGTTGGCATCGATGAACTCCTTGGTATAGCCGAGCAGGGCGCCGTTCAGATAGATGTTCTCGCGGGCGGTCAGCTCGGGGTCAAAACCAGCACCAAGCTCAATCAGCGGCGCGATGTTACCGTGCACCTTAACGCTGCCCTCGCTTGGCTCAAGCACGCCAGCGATAATCTTGAGCATCGTAGACTTGCCGGAGCCATTGGTGCCGACCAGACCCACGACCTCGCCACGATGAATATCAAACGAGATATGCTTAAGCGCCCTAAACTCCTCAAAGAACAACTCATGCTTGGCAAGCTTAATGAAGTACTCCTTGAGGTTGGTCAGCGACTCGGACGCCATGTTAAAGATCATGGTGACGTCGTCGACCTCGACAGCCAGAGGCTGCTCGCTGTAATCAACAACAGATTCAGTCATCACAGCACTCCTTAGATGTAGAGGATGAACTTGCGCTCGGACTTATGGAACACGGTATAGCCAATAATAAGCGCAAGAACCGCCCAGGCAACGCACATACCAAACGTCATAAGCGAGGGCGTAGTCTGGAACAGGAAGATATCGCGCATAAACTGCAGGTAGTTGAACATGGGGTTCGCATACATCAAGATACGCACGAGATGCGGCATTTGCGCAATATAGTCAGTCGTCCAGAAGATGGGCGTAATGTAAGTCCACGCCGTAATGACGACGCTCCACAGATGCATAACGTCGCGGAAGAAGACCGTAAGGGCAGAGAGCATCATGCCCAGGCCCATGCAGAAGCACATAAGCAGCAGCAGGCAAACCGGCAGCAGAATAAGGTGCCAAGAAGGCATAACGCGGAACCACAGCATGACGATGGCGACGGCGACCAGCGAGAAGGCAAAGTTAACCAGCGAGAAGAGCACCTTCTGCACCGGGAAAACCCAGCGGTGCACCTTAACCTTCTTGAGCAGAGGGGCAGCGCCCACGATCGACGTCAGGGCCTGGTTAGTAGACTCAGACATGACGGCAAAGGTAATGTTACCCACGATCAAGTACAGCGGGTACATCTCGGGCGTCATTGAGCCATTGCGGCCCTGGCCAAAAATCGTCGAGAACACGATGGCCATGACGATCATCATCAGCAGCGGGTTGAGCACCGACCATGCGACGCCCAGAACGCTACGGCGATACTTGATCTTAAAATCCTTGGTAACCAGCTGACGAAGGATAAACGCGTCCTTCTCAAATTCGTTCTTAGCAAACGTCGCAGGCAGACTGCGAGTTTCTTGTTGCTTTGTCTGATCCGACACGGATGCAACTCCTTTACTCGTAATCGTTGACAAACGAACAGTATAGACCCGACGGCCATGCAAACGATTCGCGCAACAAAACTGGAGAACTAACCCACATCTTAGGATGCCAGGCCCAAACGGCTATACTTTCTAGGATTGAATGTATAAGGAGCATTAAGTGAATTCTGAATCCATCGCCGTCATCATCCCTTGCTACAACGAAGCGCTCACGATCGGCAAAGTCATCGATGACTTTCACCGCGAGCTTCCGCAGGCGACGGTCTATGTCTATGACAACAACTCGTCGGACGATACCTCACGCATTGCCACCGAGCACGGCGCCACAGTCCGCTATGCGCCCCGTCAGGGAAAGGGCAACGTGTGCCGCCAGATGTTTCGCGATATCGACGCCGATTGCTACCTGATGGTCGACGGAGACGACACCTACCCCGCCGAGGCGGCCAAGGCCCTCTGCGAGCCCATCCTTAACGGCACGGCCGACATGACCGTAGGCGATCGCCTTTCCAACGGCACCTACGCCGAGGAGAACAAGCGTGCCTTCCACGGCTTTGGCAACAATCTGGTCCGTGCCATGATCAAGTGGATCTATGGCTACAGCTTCGATGATGTCATGACCGGCTACCGTGCCATGAGCCGCCCGTTCGTTAAAACCTTCCCTGTGCTTTCCGAGGGCTTCCAGATCGAAACCGAGCTCTCGATCCACGCCGTCGACCACCGCTGGCGCATCAAGGATGTGCCCATCGAGTACCGCGACCGTCCGGAAGGTTCCGAGTCCAAGCTCAATACCGTAAGCGACGGCATTAAAGTCGTTGCGATGATTGGCACGCTGTTCAAGGACTACCGCCCTCTGAAGTTCTTCAGCCTCGTCGCGCTTCTGTTTGCGGTGATCGGCCTCGCCTTGGGCACGCCCATCGTTGTCGAGTATTTCCAGACCGGCCTCGTTCCGCGCTTCCCCACCGCCATGCTCGCCGCGTCGTTTATGTTCCTGTGCGGTCTGAGCCTTGCGACCGGCTTCATCCTCGATTCCGTGGCAAAGGTCGAAAAAAAGCAGTGGGAGGTCAACGTGTACAGCAAATACGCCTACGATGACCAGCCCGGCAGGTCCGCCACCACGCCAAGCGAGTGAAAGATCTTCCGCAAAATACTATTGGCACCACTGCGCAGATAGCCATCAACAAGAAAAGCCGCCGTTAAAGAACGGCGGCTTTTACTCTCGAAAAGTTGATAGCGGCTAGAGCGTCTTGAGGTACTCCCCAAGCTCTTCCTCCCAGTCGGGCATGTGGAACCCGACCGACTCGAGCCTGGAAAGGTCGAGCGCGGAGTGGACCGGGCGCGGGGCCACGGGGCCCTCGGCGCCGGCGTAGTAGTCGGCGGTCGATACCGGCACGACCCTGTCGCCGTTGCCGTTGGCGGCCTCGAAGACGGCGCGGGCGATGTCGGCCCAGCTCTTGACGGCGCCGGAGCCGGTGCAGTCGTAGGTGCCGTAGGGGGCGCGGCTCCCCAGCACGTGGAAGATTGCCTGCGCCATGTCGCGCGTGAAGGTCAGGCGTCCCAGCTGGTCGTCCACGACGGTGACCTGCTCCAACTTGTCCTCCGGGTCGGCGACGCGGTCGGAGAGCGCCCTCATGGTCTTGACGAAGTTGTGCCCCTCGCCGATGACCCAGGAGCTGCGCATGATGTAGTGGCGCGGGCACCCGGCCACGGCGATGTCGCCGGCGGCCTTGGTCTGGCCGTAGACTGACAGCGGGCTGAGGGGCTCCTCCTCGTCGTGCACCTCGGCGGTGCCGTCGAAGACGTAGTCGGAGGACACGTGGACGAGCGCGATCCCGTGCTCGGCGCAGGTGCGGGCGAGAAGCGCCGGCCCGGTCGCGTTGGCCTTCCAGGCGGCCGCGCGGCCCTCGGGGGTCTCGGCTTTATCCACGGCGGTGTAGGCGCCGCAGTTGATCACGGTGCCGTAGAGCGACCAGTCGTACTTGGAGTAGGCCGCCGGGTCGGACATGTCGAAGGTGTCGATGTCGCAGAAGTCGAAGTCCTTGGCGACGCCGCGCTCCTCCGCCAGCGCGCGCACCGCGCGGCCCAGCTGGCCGTTGCAGCCGGTGACGAGCGTCCTCTTGGGCGCCATGGGGACGACGTCCCTGAGCATCGAGTGGTTCAGGTCGGCCTCGGAGACGGTGGCCTGATCCAGCGGGATCGGCCACTCGATGGCGAGCTCGGGGTCGGCGAGGTTCACGAAGGTGTAGGTCCTCTTGAGCTCCAGCGACCAGTGGGCGTCCACCAGGTAGGTGTAGGCGGTGCCGTCCTCCAGGGCCTGGAAGGAGTTGCCCACGCCGCGCGGGACGTAGATGGCCCTGGACGGGTCCAGGGTGCAGGTGAACACCTTCCCGTAGGTGGCGCTGCCCTCGCGCAGGTCCACCCAGGCGCCGAATACGCTGCCGCGGGCCACCGAGATGAACTTGTCCCAGGGCTCGGCGTGGATGCCGCGGGTGACGCCGCGGCTGTCGTTGTAGGAGATGTTGTTCTGGACGACGCGGAGGTCCGGGATGCCCAGGGCGGTCATCTTGGCGCGCTGCCAGTTCTCCTTGAACCAGCCGCGCGAGTCGCCGTGGACGGCGAGGTCGACGACCTTGAGGCCCCCGATGCCGGTCTCGGCGACGGAGAGGTCCTTCTCGAATGCGATGTCTGCCATGTGGGAAAAGCTCCTATCGAAGAGGTTGGGTAACCGGGGGCGCCCGCGGTGCGGTTCGCCGGGATGCGGTCTTACTGGCCCTGTGCGCGGTAGCGGGCCTCGGTGGCCTCCTTGGCGGGGCGCCACCAGGACTCGTTGGCGACGTACCAGTCGATGGTCCGCTTGAGCCCCTCGGCGAAGTCGGTGTGGGCCGGCCTCCAGCCCAGCTCGCGCTGGAGCTTGGTGGAGTCGATGGCGTAGCGGCGGTCGTGGCCGGGGCGATCGGCGACCCAGTCGAAGTCCTCGGGGTCCTTCCCCATCGCCTCCAGGATCATGCGCAGGACGGTGATGTTGTTCCTCTCGCCGTCGGCTCCGATGAGGTAGGTCTCCCCCATGCGCCCCTTCGTGAGGATGTCCCAGACGGCGCTGGAGTGGTCCTCGGTGTGGATCCAGTCGCGGACGTTCTCGCCGCGGCCGTAGAGCTTGGGGCGCACGCCGTCGACGATGTTGGTGATCTGCCTGGGGATGAACTTCTCCACGTGCTGGTAGGGGCCGTAGTTGTTGGAGCAGTTGGAGATCGTGGTGCGCAGGCCGTAGGTGCGGGTCCAGGCGCGGACCAGCATGTCGGAGGACGCCTTGGTGCTCGAGTACGGGCTGCTCGGGTGATACGGCGTCTCCTCGGTGAACTTGGCGGGGTCGTCGAGCGCCAGGTCGCCGTAGACCTCGTCGGTGGAGACGTGGTGGTAGCGGATGCCGTATTTCCTCACGGCCTCCAGCAGGCGGAAGGTGCCCTCCACGTTCGTGCGCAGGAACGGCTCCGGGTCGGCGATGGAGTTGTCGTTGTGGCTCTCGGCGGCGTAGTGCACGATGGCGTCGTGGCCGGGGACCAGCCTGTCCAGCAGCTCGGCGTCGCAGATGTCGCCCACGACGAGCTCGACCCTATCCTCGGGCAGCCCCGCGATGTTCTCGGGGTTGCCGGCGTAGGTCAGCTTGTCCAGGACGGTGACGTGCACCCCGGGGTGGTTGTTGACCACGTAGTGCACGAAGTTGCTGCCGATGAAGCCGCAGCCGCCAGTGACGATGATATTCTTGGGTTCGAAAATCTCAGACATGAAAATCCAATCTGAAGCATGTACAGCTTCTTTAGTATGCCGCAGGAAGTGACGCCGCGACGCTATTCAACAAAACTATCGGACATTTCGGCATGCGATAAGAGCCATAACCTTCGCAGAATTACCTCCTGTACAAAACGCCTCCGAAATGCAGTCTTTGTCGTAGTGAAAAACCGAATCCCCAGTTATTTCACGTAAGTACTTATAGAAGAAATCCTCCCAGCTTTTAAACTTCTCACTGTTTACAAAGGCTTCTGGGGTTTCCAAAACCGTCTTAACATCTAGCTCTGAAATTACGCCGGAGCTCAGTAGAAGCCACTCGAATGATTCGGGAAGACAAACCGTAACAGTATCGCGGTGAATGTCTTGCAGCTTAAGGACGCGGTCCGCATAGCACCCAAATGCCGCCCCGTCCGCGACAACAAACACGCGATCGTCGAGATGCTGATCCAACCAGCCCAAAATCGCGCTGTTCGTCATGGCCGAAGTACAGGTAAGCTCACTGTCAGCGAAATGCCGTTCAAAAAACTGGAAACCAGACTTACTGTCCTCGCATAGAAGGATAGAAAAGTCCTGTTTTGGCGCCGACCGGGAAATAGCATAACGATGATTCCCGCGATCTTGATAAACAGGGACGAAAGAATGGTATTTTCCGCTCGTCTTAATCTTGTAAATCTCATCCACGCTATACGGAAGATTGGGGAAATCAGCCCTTGAGATCAGCACGAAATAATTCGAGGAATACAGCACATGATGGGCAAACTCATCAGAATGGATCTCTTTTAAGCCCTCATCGACAAATACAATCGAGTCATGAACGGACGAAAGCTGGTTTCGCCAATCATAATCGGTCAGGGCGACACAGGGACAATCGCATTGCAAGGAAACGCCCGACTGCTCGCCCGTTCGCATGTAGTCTGCGACCATGTCAAACAGTGTCGTCTTACCCGTGCCACTATCGCCACGCACAATAGTGATGTTCCGCTTGATGGTAAATGTGTACTTAGTTCCCCTGCGGCGGGAAATCTTAACGAGATGCGAACCGTTCATAAGCAGTACCTACAGATACGGAATCGACTCGTGAATCAATTCGGCCATGTTGTGAACGATTCGGCCACTATTCACGACTTTAATTTTAAAATCCTCGCGACCAAAGTCCATCACATGATAGAGATTCACAACAAGCTTGCGGTCTTTCGCCATGTCGAGAATCCACTTGGCACAGTTGTCACCACAGGTAGAAGCGTTAAAAATTTGCTTACGATCAAATCTCATAAGCAGCAGCGTTTTCACGCCACCAGAAAGCTGGAGTGGGGAGATGGATCCAAGCACAGGGCTTTCGATGACGTTTTCGGAGACAACATCCGATCGATCAACATCTTTAATTATCGAGACTGCATAGGGATCCGTAATCCAAGAAGACCGGTAAGAGTTTTTGAAATATGTCGCTGTGTTGTAAATCGCTTCTGGCATATCGCCAAAGTAGACGCTTAACACATCCACTCCCAATCATATTGTCTTTATGGTCAACGTAATCATAACGAAAGGGGCCACCAGATAAACGGTGACCCCTAAAAGAAAACAAGCTTGCGCTAGTACTCGCGCGGGCTGTTGACGATCTCGCCGGCGGCGACCTTCTTCAGGTGCCGCCCGTAGACCGACTTGCCGTAGGCCTTGGCGGCCTCCTCAAGCTCGGCGGTGGAGATCCAGCCGTTCTCCCAGGCGATCTCCTCGGGGACGGACACGGGCAGGTCCTGGGAGTGCTCCACGGCGCGGACGAACTCCGCGGCCTCGTGCAGGCTCTCCATGGTGCCGGTGTCCAGCCACGCGTAGCCGCGGCCGAGGGTCACCACGGACAGCGTCCCCTCCTCCAGGTACATCTGGTTGAGCGTGGTGATCTCGAGCTCGCCGCGGGCCGAGGGCCTCACTTCGTGCGCCTTGGCTGCCACGTCGCCCGGGTAGAAGTACAGGCCGGTGACGGCGTAGGAGCTCTTGGGTTCGGCGGGCTTCTCCTCGATGGAGACGGCCCTGCCCTCCCCGTCGAACTCCACGACGCCGAAGCGCTCGGGGTCGTCCACGTGGTAGCCGAAGACCGTGGCGCGGCCCGACTCGGCGTTCTGGACGGCGCGCGTCAGGTGGCGGGACAGGCCGTTGCCGTAGAAGATGTTGTCGCCGAGCACCAGCGCGCACGGCTCGCCGGCGATGAAGTCCTCGCCGATGGTGAAGGCCTGCGCAAGGCCGTCCGGCGAGGGCTG
>CABUUG010000059.1 GCA_902494605.1 uncultured Collinsella sp. | reverse complement strand
GTGCTCGACCTGTAAGAAGGCCAAGGCATGGCTGGACGAACATGGGGTAGAGTATATCGATCGCGATATCGTTTTGGACAATCCCACGGCTGATGAGCTTGCGACCTGGATTGCTCGTTCGGGGCTGCCGGTGCGGCGCTTCTTTAATTCGTCGGGCATGAAATATCGAGAGCTGGGCCTGAAGGCGCGTCTGGATGCGGGCATGACGGATCAGGAGTGCTACGAGCTGCTGGCGACCGACGGCATGCTGGTCAAGCGTCCGCTGCTGGTGGGCGACGACTTTGCGATTCCTGGGTTTAAGGAAGCGGCTTGGGCCGAGGCGTTGCTGTAGCGGCTCCGGAAAATGCGACCCGTTTTGAGTGATCGGGGTGGGATGTGTTTTCCATCGGCGGGCTCGCTCGGCTCAATCCTCGAGCTGTGCCCATTCGTGCGGATCGTAGACCTTTACGTGCTTGTTGGGCTTGCCGCTCCAGTACTCCTCGTCCATAAAGGGCAGATATGCCTGAACGCCGGGACAGATAAAGGGAATCCGCTGCTGTTGCAGTCGCTCGCGCTGGCGCTGCTCCAGGTGCGCCTCGGATATGACGGTCGGCATACCGGACAGCTCGACGAGGCTTGCCTGGATTCGCTTAAGGTCGGGGAGTCCCGCGTGCCATGACACTCGCATGATCAAAAAGGATGCACGGCGGTATTTTGCCTGCATCACCGTGATGGCGGGGCGCAGTGTGGGATGGATTTTGTCCCGTTCGGGCCAAAGGTCAGCAGTGATCTCGAGGCCCAGGGTCTCCCATAGGTAATCAAGCTCTTCGTCCATGGTGCCTCGATATCCGTGCAATGATGACGGTTCGATTGTGCCATCAGCCGTGAGTGCTGCATTGTTGTAATCTACCAGCGGTAGATGTGGGATGTTTTACGGGCTTTGACGCCGTAGGTGTCGCTGGTGCTTCACAGGTCCTTCACGTGTTGGCCGTATTTGACTGAATTTCAAAAAAGTCAAAATTAGGGCTTGCGTCACGGCGGGACTTCCCGTATATTTCTTTCTTGCGCAAAGGCACAGCCGAGCGCAGCGATGCAGTCATTGGGATGTCGTCTAATGGCAGGACAGCGGATTCTGGTTCCGTCAATGGGGGTTCGACTCCCTCCATCCCAGCCATTGCATTTGCTACATATGGCCCGTTCGTCTAGCGGTTTAGGACGCCGCCCTCTCAAGGCGGAGATCACCAGTTCGAATCTGGTACGGGCTACCAAAATTGAACGCCCGGGCCTCGTAAGAGACCCGGGTTTTGTGTATTGACCGATGTTTAAGGCGCGTTGAGTCTGCCGCCTGGACCGAGGAGTTGTCATGGACCTGCCCATCAGCTTGCAAGACATCACGTATGCCGAGAACTATCTGGCGCAGGGCGACCTGGCTACGGCGACGCCGCTGCTGGAGCGCCTGGTGGAGCTCGCCGAGGAGTATATCGACGCCGAGTGCAAGACGGAGGAGAAGCGCCAATACTTTAGCTTCGATAGCAAGTTTGAGCGCTTGGCCTATCGCCGCGTGGAGAAGGATCCGCGCGAGCTCGTGCAGGTCGAGGTGCCGTTTGACCGCCTGTACTCTGACATGGCGTTTGCCTACATTCGCCAGCAGGATTATGTGAGCGCTCGTAATGCCCTGATGCAGGCTGTGCGTTGGGACCCCATGAACTGCAACTATCGCTTGGATTTGGCCGAGCTGTTCCGCGCTCTCGAGGACAAGCAGGAGTGGGCTTCGCTTTCGTTTTCGGTGCTAGAGCGCGCGAGCGATGGCAAGTGCGCCGCCCGCGCTTACGCCAATCTAGGTCAGTACTTCTTGGAGCCCGAGACCGAGAACGTTTCGGCTGCCGTGGGCTGCGCGCGTCTGGCGCTGCGCCTGGCGCCCAACGATGCGCATACGACGCGCCTGCTCAACAAGATCCATACCACCTATCCGGATGCCGCCGATGAGAGCGACGAGCACGTGATGGGTGAACTGGCCCTGCAAGGCGTTCCGACCTCGCCTTCGGCCGAGATTGCCATCTGCCTGATTATGTGCGCGACCGATGCTGCAAGCGACGGCGACAAGCAGGAGGCGACGCGCCTGACGGTGCGTGCTCGCGACTTGGTGGGCGAGGAGGCCTGCGCGGCGATTATTAAACTGGTGCGCGAGAGCGATGCCGAGCTCAATGCCGAGCGCAAGGCAAAGCGCGAAGCTACGGGCAAGGGTTCCGATGGCGCCAAGGAGGCCGGCGATGCCCAGTAAGCGCGAGCGCAAACTCATTTCCAAGAATCGCTCGGCATATCACGAGTACTTTATCGATGAGACGTTTGAGTGCGGTATTGAGCTGAGCGGCACCGAGGTCAAGTCGATTCGCGAGCGCGCCTGTCAGATCACTGACACTTTTGCGCTGATTCGTGGCGGCGAGTGCTGGCTCGTCGGACTGCATATCCACCCTTATAGCCATGGTGGCGTGTGGAATCGCGATCCCGACCGTCGGCGTCGTCTGCTGCTGCACCGCAAGGAGATCGACTTTCTTGACGGCAAACTTCGCAACCGTGGTTATGCGCTGGTTCCGTTGGAGCTCTACTTTAATACCGACGGCCGCGTAAAGCTGCTGCTGGGTCTGGGTCGCGGCAAGAAGCTCTACGACAAGCGCGAGGACATGGCCAAGCGTGATGTCCAACGCGAGATCGACCGCGCCCTTAAGGAACGCAACCGCTAGGCACTCTGTATAAGTTGCGGTGGAATACGGACTGTTTTGCCTGTTTGAGGGACTATTCAGTCCCTATTTCACCGCAACTGCGGGCGTTTCATCTTTCTTACTGTTCTGACACATATGTCTCAAAGGCGGCGTCCGTTATGGGTGCCGCCTTTTTTGTGGGTACATACATTCATGAGGTTCCAACCCGAGCTAGGGGAGTGATCGTTATGGACAAAACTGCGTTCTTTACCATGCCGAGCGGTCTGTACGTGGTGAGCGCTGCGGCAGACGGGCTGCGTGCCGGCTGCGTCATCAACACTGCGGTGCAGGTGACGTCCATGCCGCCGCGTATTTCGGTTGCCGTGAACAAGGACAATGTCACCTCGGGCGTCATCGCATCGGCCAAAGCGTTCGCGCTGACCGTGATCGATCAGACGGCCGACATGCTCTACATCGGTAACTTTGGGTTCCGCACCAGCAGCGATTATGACAAGTTTGCCAAATACGAGACCCGCGAGACGGCTCTGGGCATGCCCTATGTGCCCGAGCATGCGGCGGCCCTGTTTAGCTGCCGTTTGATCGACACTGTGGATGTGGGCACGCATCTGCTGTTTATTGGCGAGGTCGAGGATGCCGAGCGCCTGAGCGACGAGACGCCGCTGACGTACGACTACTATCACAAGGTGCTAAAGGGCAAGACGCCGCCCAAAGCCTCGTCGTATCAAGGCTAGAAATGTTCTAAAAATACTTGCATTATGTTATTGAGAATATATACTAATAAGTAAGTACACCAACAGTCACGTTCGAGAGGAGAACATCATGGCTGAGGAGAAGAAGACGTATAAGTTTGTGTGCACCGTTTGCGGTTTCGAGGTTGAGGTCGACACGCCCGAGCTGCCCGAGGACTACGTGTGCCCGGTCTGCGGCGTCGGCCCCGATGAGTTTGAGCTTGTCGAGGAGTAGCTCGTAGACACACGACTTGCAACAACATATAGCTCTGTCCAAGGGTCCCGGTCGAATTCTCGGCCGGGACCCTTTTGATTTATCTGACGGTTTAAAACGGTCTCACGTTTTACAGATTGAGACGTTATATCTGGACAGTCACGCCATCTCAATTACATTCCCGTTAGCAGCACGATGTCGAGAATCGTCACGATGACGCCGATCCCTACGAGCAGCGCGTTGAGCGGGCGCGAGTTGGCGTATTTGCCCATGACGCGGCGCGAACTGGTGAGTCGTATGAGCACAAAGACCGTAATCGGCAACTGAAGCGACAACAATGCCTGACTCCAGATGAGACCTTCAAAAGGATTTGGGACGACCAGGCACGCCGTCACTGCGCCGACGAAACAGGCCGCCACCCCGATCGAGGAATGTCGGTCGTGGATGTCGTATTCCTCGTCGAACATGCCCGCGGTGATGGTGCCTGCCGCCATGCCCACCGTCACACTACTCGATATGCCCGCAAACAGCAGTGCCACCGCAAAGATGGTCGAGCTTGCCGGGCCCAGAATGGGGGAGAGCGTGTCCGCTGCGACGGCGAGGTCGTCTACGACAATGCCATGCGCAAAGAAGGTCGTTGCGGCCAGGATGACCATGGCCGAGTTGATCGCCCAGCCCACGCCCATCGAAAAGAGCGTGTCGAAGAGTTCGTAGCGCAGACGTTCCTCGATAATCTGCTCGCCTTGGCCTTCGAAGTGCATGGATTGGATGACCTCGGAGTGCAGGAAGAGGTTGTGGGGCATAACGACCGCACCCAGGACACTCACGATAATCGCGGCCGAGCCGGTGGGCATACTGGGTGTGATCCAGCTTGCGGCGGCCTGCGGCCAGTCGACCTTGACCAGTGCAAGCTCGGCCAAAAACGAGAGGCCTACCACGCCCACGAAGGCGATGATCCATCGCTCGGCGCGCTTGTAGGAGCTCGTCATGAGCATTGCCATCGATACTGCCGCCACGATGACGCAGCCCGCGCGTACGGGCAGCCCAAAGAGCATTTGAAGGGCAATCGCACCACCCAGAACCTCGGCCATGGCGGTGGCGATGGTCGCGAGATAGGCACTGGCGAGTACCGTGCGTCCAACGAAGCGGGGAAGGTGGCGCGTCGTGGCCTCGGCAAGACAGGTGCCCGTGGCGATACCCAGGTGCGCCGCGTTGTGCTGCAACGCGATGAGCATAATCGTGGACAGCGTGACGATCCACAGCAGCGCGTAGCCAAACTGCGAGCCCGCGGCCATATTGGAGGCCCAGTTGCCCGGGTCGATAAAGCCGACGGTCACGAGCAGCCCGGGGCCGATATGCCGCGCAATGTCTAGGCCTCCGTGACCGCCGGTGCGTCGGGAGCCAAAGTGTTGTTTGAGATGGTTGAGCATGGTGCGCTCCTGTGTATGGGCGGCGTGGCGTCGCATCTGGGTCGTGCGGCGCCATGCGTCGGGTTTGGGTTGGGGTTACCTGCGCGCCTTGCCTTGGTTGGCCACGGCGTCGATCTTGGCGGCGATGGTCGCCGGGTCGCCGATGTAGCGCTTGTCGAGGACGTTGAAATCGGCATCGAAGGTGTAGACGAGCGGCACGCCGGTGGGGATGTTGACCTTGAGGATCTCCTCGGGCGTGAGGTGCTCGAACTTCATGACGAGAGAGCGCAGGGAGTTGCCGTGTGCGGCGATGAGTACGCGCTTGCCGGCGAGCATCTGGGGGCGAATCTCGTCTTCGAAATAAGGCCAGGCGCGGGCTATCGTGTCCTTGAGGCACTCGGTGTAGGGCAGCTGGTCGGGTGCGACATCACGGTATTGCTCCTGGGTGTGGGGATCGCGCGCGTCGTTCGGCTCGAGTGCCGGCGGGCAGATATCGAAGGAGCGGCGCCAGATGAGCACCTGTTCGTCGCCGTGCTCCGCCGCGGCATCGGCCTTGTTGAGACCCTGCAACGCGCCGTAGTGGCGCTCGTTGAGCTTCCAGGATTTGATGACGGGCAGCCACTCGCGATCCATTTGGCCGAGCACGATGTTGAGGGTGTGGATCGCGCGCTTGAGGCGCGAAGTGTAGCAGACGTCAAAGTCGAAACCGGCTTCTTTGAGGGCTCGACCGCCTGCGGCGGCTTCTTCGCGGCCCGTGTCGGTGAGCTCTACGTCGGTCCAGCCGGTGAACAGGTTGAGTTTGTTCCACTCCGACTCTCCGTGGCGGATAAGGACGAGTTGGATCGTCTGCCGGTCTGTCTGGTTTGCCATAGGGGCCTCCTTAATGTGGCATGGCATGCGTGCCGTTTGTTTGACGCCGCAAAGGATACCCGTTTTCGGCTAAAAAGTTAACCAAGACTAACAAAATTGCAGTATTTGAATAGGATGATGAAGGGGGCTGCCGAAATGTCTTGATCTGTAACGACTAGGGATGGAAATTGGGTCTAGGTGTTACAGATCGAGACAGGAAGAAATGGTCCTTTGGAATATCTCGATCTGTAACAGCTGACCGCCAAAACCGGCCCTTCATGTTACAGATTGAGACATTCGGAACCGTCTCTCGATAACATCTCGATCTGTAACAGCTAGTCATCGAAATTGGGTCTTCCTGTTACAGATTGAGATGTTTGAAGCGGTGAGCTTACGGGCCGAACCTGGGGCCCTTGTTGTCGCCCTTGAGGTCGGCGGTGTCCACCCGTAGGGCGCGCGTTACGCGATTGTTTCGAAACGGGCGGGAAACACAACGGGCCGGTGATGCTTCTAGTATGCCTATTCAACTGACTGTCTAACACCAAGGGGAGGATCGCGATGCAGGCAGATTCCGCTCAGCAGCAGGGCCTTTATCGCCCCGAATTCGACCACGATGCATGTGGCATCGGCGCGCTTGCCGATATCAACGGCGAGCGCCATCACCAGATTCTGGACGATGCGCTGTCCATTCTGGTCAACTTGGAGCACCGCGGCGGCACAGGACTCGAGAAGAACACCGGCGACGGCGCTGGCATCTTGTTCCAGGTTCCGCATCACTTTTTCCGTAAAGAGGCCCAAAAGTGCGGCCAGATTCTGCCGGCAGAGGGCGACTATGGCGTGGCCATGCTGTTCTTCCCGCAGGACGACAAGGGCGTAGAGGATGCCCGCCGCGTGTTTGAGGAAGGCTGCGCCGAGGCCGGCGTGCCGCTGCTCTTTTGGCGCGAGGTGCCGGTCGATCCGCACGACCTGGGCGAGACGGCCCGCGCCTGTATGCCCACTATCCTGCAGGCCTTCCTGGGCCGTCCGGACGACACGCCGGCAGGTGATGCCTTTGAGCGTCGCCTGTACGTGTGCCGCCGCACCATCGAAAAGAAGGCCGACGCCGAGTTTGCCCTGCGCGATAAGATCTTCTATGTGTGCTCCATGAGCTCGCGCACTATTGTGTACAAGGGCATGCTCGTCGCCACGCAGATGCGCCGCTTCTTCATCGATCTCAACGACGCCGCCGTCAAAACGGCCGTGGCGCTCGTCCACTCGCGCTACTCCACCAACACCACGCCCAGTTGGGAGCGTGCGCACCCCAACCGCTTTATCATCCACAACGGCGAGATCAACACCCTCAAGGGCAACGTCAACTGGATTCGCGCCCGCGAGCCCAATCTGTACAGCCCCGTGCTGCAGCACGATCTTGAGCGTGTGATGCCCATCATCAACCGCGAGGGCTCCGACTCCGCGATTCTGGACAACGTGCTCGAGTTCTTGGTCATGAACGGTCGCCCGCTCACGCGTGCCGCGTCCATGCTGCTGCCCGAGCCGTGGGACCACAACGACAATCTGAGCGAGGAACGCCGCGCCTACGACGCCTACCAGTCCATGCTCATGGAGCCGTGGGACGGTCCTGCCGCTATCGCCTTTACCGACGGCCGTACCCTGGGTGCCGCCCTCGACCGTAACGGCCTGCGCCCGGCTCGTTACTACGTGACGCGCGACGGTCGCTTTATGCTGGCAAGCGAGGTGGGCACCATCGAGGTAAGCCCCGAGAACATCCTGACGAGCGGCTGTCTGGGGCCGGGTCAGATGCTCGAGGTCGACTTTGCCCGCGGCCGCGTCATCTACAACGACGAGCTGCGCGCCCGCTATGCCAAGGAAAAGCCCTACCGCGACTGGATTGCCGAGGAGACGCTGACCGTTGACGTGCTCGATGAGCCTGTTTCGGCAACGCCCGCCGAGGACGCCGAGGTGCCCGCCGCCGTGCGTATGGCCAAGCTCGGCTACCACTGGGATGACGTTGACGAGGTCGTGCGTCCCATGGCCCAGCAGGGCAAGGCGCCGCTCGCCTCGATGGGCATCGATGCGCCGCTGGCCTGCCTGTCCAAGAAGACGCGTTCGTTCTTTGACTACTTCTATCAGCTGTTCGCTCAGGTCACAAACCCGCCGATCGACGCCCTACGCGAGCATATGGTCACCTCGACCACGCTCTACCTGGGCAACCACGGCAACCTGCTCGAGGATTCCCGCACGGCCTGCCAGCTGGTGCGTTTGGAGCGCCCGTTGCTCAACGAGGAGGAGTTTGACCGCATTTGCGCCATCGACCGCGTGGGCTTTAAGACTCGCCGCTTCCGTGCCGTCTACCGCCGCGACGCCGGCGAGGGCGCACTGCAGACTGCGCTCAAGCAGCTTGCCGAGGACGTTGAGGCTGCGGTCCGCAACGGCGTGAACATCGTGGTGTTGAGCGATCGTGCCGCTGTGGGCGAGGTGCCCGTGCCGTCGCTGCTTGCCGTGGGCTGCGTGCACAACCACCTGATCCGCGCTGGCGTGCGCACCTTTGCCGATATCGTGGTGGAGTGCGGCGACGCCGTGTCTCCCCACGACTTTGCGGCGCTGGTGGGCTACTCCGCGAGCGGTATCTATCCGTACAATGCGCATGCGTGCATCCGCGACTTGGCGGCACGCGGCGATTTGGAAGTGACGGCGGAGCAGGGCATCGCCAACTACAACAAGGCCGCGACGGCGGGCATCGTCTCCATCATGTCCAAGATGGGCATCTCCACGGTGCAGAGCTACCACTCTGCGCAGATCTTCGAGGCCGTGGGCTTTACGCCGGAGTTCGTCAACGCGTACTTTGCCGGCACGGTGAGCCGTGTGGGCGGTATGGGCGTCGAGGACGTTGAGCGCGAGCAGAATGAGCGCTATGACGCCGCGCTCGCCATCCTTAAGAGCCCGGCTCCCGATCAGCTGCCCACACTGGGTCTGACCAAGTGGCGCCCGCTCGGTGGCGAGGATCACCTGATTGACCCCCAGACCGTCTACCTGCTGCAGACCGCCTGCCGCGAGGACAGCTGCGACACCTTTAAGGAGTACAGCGCCCGCCTGCACCGCACCGGCCGTGCCGTGCGCCTGCGCGACCTGCTCGACTTTGACGGCAGTGGCCGCACGCCGGTTTCGCTCGACGAGGTGGAGCCCGCGCTCAACATCGTCCGCCGCTTTAACACCGGCGCCATGTCGTACGGTTCCATCAGCAAAGAGGCGCACGAGTGCATGGCCATCGCCATGAACCGCCTGCACGGCCGTTCCAACTCCGGCGAGGGCGGCGAGGACCCGCGTCGCGAGACCCCGCTGGCCAACGGTGACTCCAAGAACTCCGCCATCAAGCAGGTGGCACGCGCGCGCTTTGGCGTGACGAGCCGCTACCTGTGCAGCGCCTTCGAGATTCAGATTAAGATGGCCCAGGGCGCCAAGCCCGGCGAGGGCGGCCACCTGCCCGGCAAGAAGGTCTATCCCTGGATCGCCGAGGTCCGTCAGTCCACGCCCGGCATCGGCCTGATCTCGCCTCCGCCGCACCACGACATCTACTCCATCGAGGACCTGGCAGAGCTGATCTTTGACCTTAAGAACGCCAACCCCGGCGCGCGCGTGTCGGTCAAGCTGGTCAGCGAGGCCGGCGTCGGCACCATCGCCACCGGTGTGGCCAAGGGTGCTGCCGACAAGATCTTGATCAGCGGTCACAATGGCGGCTCGGGTGCCGCTGCGCGCGACTCTATCTGGCATGCGGGTCTGCCGCTGGAGCTTGGCCTTGCCGAGGCCCAGCAGACGCTGCTGCAAAACGGCCTGCGCTCACGCGTGGTGCTCGAGGCTGACGGCAAGCTCATGGACGGCACCGATGTTGCCGTCGCCTGCTTGCTGGGCGCCGAGGAGTTTGGCTTTGCGACCATGCCGCTCATCTCCATGGGTTGCCTCATGCAGCGCGACTGCCAGCAGGATACCTGCCCGGCCGGCATCGCGACGCAAAACTGCCGCCTGCGTCGCGGTTTCCGCGGCAAGCCCGAGCACGTCGAGCACTTTATGCTCTTTGTTGCCGAGCAGCTGCGCGAGGTCATGGCGAGCCTGGGCTTCCGCACCGTCGACGAGATGGTCGGCCATCCCGAGTGCTTGCGCCAGATCGAGGTCCCGGGCAACCGCAAGGCCAACCTGCTCGATCTGTCGCCCGTGCTGGCGAGCGCGGTCTGCGAGTTCGGTGCCCACATCCCGGGTGCCGACGGTCGCCACTTCCTGCCCCAGATGGCCGCGGACAGCGAGCTCGACAAGACGCTCGACTCCACGTTGTTTGTGCCCTATACGGCCGATGCCCGTGCGCACCTGCGTCCGATTCGCTTCCGCGCCGATATCGCCAACGTCAACCGCTGCGTGGGCACCATCTTGGGCAACGCGGTGACCAAGGCACATCCCGAGGGCCTGCCCGCCGGCTCCATTACCATCGATTGCGATGGCTCGGCCGGTCAGAGCTTTGGCGCCTTCCTGCCGCGCGGCATTACGCTCAACGTGTGCGGCGACGCCAACGACTACTTTGGCAAGGGCCTTTCGGGCGGCGAGGTGTCGGTGCGCCCCAACCCGCATGCGACCTACAAGTTCGACGAGAACATCATCGTGGGCAACGTTGCGTTCTTTGGTGCCACGAGCGGCCGCGGCTTCATTAACGGTCTTGC
>CABUUG010000058.1 GCA_902494605.1 uncultured Collinsella sp. | reverse complement strand
CTGGGAGTTTGAGGCCGACGAGGCCCTGCCGATCATGACGGTGAAGGTCGCTGGCGGCAACACGGTGGCAGCTCCCGGCGACTATTGGTATCCGCGCGATGAGTTTATGCAACTGCAGCAGAGCGGCGGGTCTATTCCAGGCGAGGAAATCGAACGCGTGACGTTTGATGCGGCGCTCAAAACACTTACGGTTAAACTCAAAGATCAAGGGGATGTGCCCACGACGATGGATATCGCGCTGACGGAATGGCGCCTGGAGCCCCCGTCGGGCATCAAGGTGTCCGAGGTGGAGCATGTCAAAATTACCTATCAGGATGGCTCGACAAATGAAATTGCCAAAGCCGACGGCTCGGCGGAATAGACGCCGTGCCTAGGCAGCACATTCAAAAGTAGCGGTGGTCCTACAAGGCCTGTTCGTTCAGGAAGATCAAAGTGTTTTTATTTGAAAGCTCGGGAAAGTGACGATAACCAACATCGAACGCGGTGAGTTCGCTTACATCCCCGAGCTTGTTTTCTGCCATCCAGCGCACCATGGAGCCGCGCGCCTTTTTGCTGGCGGTCGAGCGCTGGATGGGCTTGTCGTTGCGGACGCCTTCGCCAAAGAGACATGTGACGACCGTGGCGTCGGTGGTGAGGCAGGGTAGAACGGCTTTGGCGTATTCCGCGCTGGCAAGGTTAACGATCGTAGCGTTGGATCCTGCCGGAGCGATAGCCCGTGCGAGCTTGTCGCCCCAAAACGAGTAGAGGTCTCGGGCACCGTCGACGGCAAGCTTTGTGCCCATCTCCAGCCGATACGGTTCAACGGCATGAAAGGGGCGTACGCATCCGTAAAGGCCCGAGAGGATCCATAGATGGTCTTGCAGCCATGCGAGCTGCGCGGAATCCATCACCTCGGGCGCCATGCTCTGGTATTGAATGCCGTGATAGGACATGACGGCAGGGGAGAGGTGACGCGCGATATCGGGATCGGCGAGGTCGGCATCGCTCAGGACGGGCATAAATTCGTGAAGCGTATCCAGGCACGTTGTAAGCAGCCTGTCGCTCACGTTCCACAGCGCCTGCAGGCCGCCGCTGCCTTCATTCCGCTCGATATCTAGCAGTGCGCGGTGGAGGAGAGCCGTCTCGCGCACAAAGGGTGGAATGCCCAGGACTTCAAAAGCATCTTGGGCCGCGCGCATCTGTTTGGCGGGCGAAATGATGACCTGCAGCATGGACTCTCCTCTGCCAAAAAAGAAGTTGCGGTGGAATACGGTCTGTTTTGGCCGTTTATGGGCCAGTTTAGTCCGTATTTCACCGCAACTGATGAAGGGTTGGTTAGGCGCGCTCGATGAAGGCCTTGTATCCGCGATAGGCCTCGTAGATATCGGCCTTGTTGGCGACCTCCCACAGGGCGTGCATGGACAGGACGGCAACGCCGGAGTCGATGACGTTCATGCCGTACTTGGCCATGATGTAGGCGATGGTGCCGCCGCCGCCCGCGTTGACGCGACCGAGCTCGCAGGTCTGGAAGTCCACGCCGGCCTCGTCCATTATGTCGCGGATGAGGGCCACATACTCGGCGTCGGCGTCGTTGGAGCCACCCTTGCCGCGGCTGCCCGTGTACTTGTTAAAGCACAGGCCACGACCCATGAAGGCTGCGTTCTTGGTCTCGAACTTGCCGGCGTAGCCCGGGTCGAAGCCGGCGGACACGTCAGAGGAGAGCATACGGCTGTGGGCGAGTGCGCGGCGCAGGGCCAGCGGGCTATCCTCGCCGGCGAGCGTCATGATCTCGGCGACGGTGTTCTCGAAGAAGCGGCTCGTCATGCCGGTGGCACCCACGGAACCGATCTCCTCCTTGTCGACGATGAGTGTGATGCTCGTGCGCTCCACGTTGGCGACGTTGATCTGGGCGAGCATGGACGGATAGGCGCAGACTCGGTCGTCGTGGCCATAGCCCAGAATCATGGAGCGGTCGAGGCCCATGTCGCGGGCGGGGCCGGCGGGCACGACCTCGATCTCGGCGGAGAGGAAGTCCTCCTCCTCGACGCCGTACTGCTCCTTGAGGATATCCAGGAACATCTGCTTGACGGGCTCCTTGGGGGCGTCCTTGTCGTCCTCGTCAAACTTGACGGGGCGGCCGCCCACGATCACGTCGAGGATCTCGGCGTCGACGGCGTCCTTGGCGGGCTTGGACATCTGCTCGCTCGAGAGGTGGATTAGCAGGTCGGAGATGGTAAAGACCGGATCGTCTGCCTTGTCGCCGATGTTGATGTCGACGGTGGTGCCGTCCTTTTTGCAGATGACGCCTACGAGTGCGAGCGGGGAAGCGACCCAGTGGTAGCTCTTGACGCCGCCATAGTAGTGCGTGTCGAGATAAGCCATGTCGCCGGCCTCGAAGGCGGGGTTCTGCTTAAGGTCCAGGCGCGGCGAGTCCACGTGGGCGCCCAAGATGTTAAAGCCCTGCTCGAGCGGGGCGATGCCCAGGTTGACGAGCATGAGGTCCTTGCCGTGATTGGCGGCGTACACCTTGTCGCCTGCCTTGAGCTCGCGGCCTTCGGCGATTACGGTCTCCAGGTCGACGTATCCCGCCTCCTCGGCCATCTTGATGCCGGCCTTGACGCACAGGCGCTCGGTCTTGTTCTCACTCAAAAACTGCTTATAGCCGCGGCAAAGTTCCTCGAGTTCCTCGACTTGCTGTGGCGTGTACTTTTTCCATGCGCAGGGACGCTCCATGACGCAGGCTCCTTTCGGATCGATCGTGCTGGTTGATGTACCGTGAGCCATCGTATCACGCGCGGGCGCGCGGCGGCAGGGAAGCCTGATGTGCAGTGGCCGTGGGGCGGGGAGCGTGTAAACTGGAGTGAGCAAACCGTGCCCAGCCCAAAGCGAGGTATTCAATATGTCTGACAAGCGCCGTACCTTTGCCGTCATCGACGGCAACTCGCTCATGCACCGCGCCTTCCACGCCGTGCCGCCCACCATGAACGCGCCGGACGGTCGTCCCACCAACGCGATCTTTGGCTTTTTGAATATGTTCCTCAAGATGATTGACGCCTTTAATCCCGACGGCGTTGTTGTGGCGTTTGACAAGGGCAAGCCGCGCGTGCGCATGGAGATGCTGCCGCAGTACAAGGCTCAGCGCCCGCCCATGGACCCCGATCTGCACGCGCAGTTTCCCATGATTAAGGAGCTGCTCGCCGCGCTCAACGTGCCGATTTTGCAGTCCGAGGGCTGGGAAGGCGATGACATCCTGGGCACTATGGCGCGTCTGGGCGAGCAGGCCGGCTGTGACATGCTGCTGGTGACCGGTGATCGCGATATGTATCAGCTCGTGACCGAGCACGTCAACGTGGTCTCGACCCGCAAGGGCCTGTCCGACGTGGCGATCATGACGCCCGAGAGCGTGGACGATCTGTATCACGGCATCACACCGGCGCTCGTGCCCGACTTTTACGGTTTGAAGGGCGACACGTCCGATAACATCCCCGGCGTGCCGGGCATCGGCCCCAAAAAGGCGAGCGCGCTCATTGCGCAGTACGGTAGCCTGGACGAGGTCATCGCACACGCCGATGAGGTCAAGGGCAAGATGGGCGAAAACCTGCGCGCACACATCGATGACGCGCTGCTGAGTCGTAAGGTGGCGACCATCCGCACCGATGCGCCCGTTGAGCTCGATTTTGAGGCGACGTCCTTTCCGGCGTTTTCTGCCGATGAGGTTTCCGCGGCGCTGGGCACGCTTGGTATCACCGCCATGCAGAACCGTTTCTTGGCGCTGATCGGCGGCGAGGGCGGGGCTGCTGCTGCCTCCAGTGTGTTTGAGATACCTGCGATGGTTCGCTCAGCCGCCGGCGATGCTGACGCACTTGGTGCCGTTGCGGCTGAGATTTCTCGCGCGATTGATGCCGGCGAGTGGGTCGCCGCCGTGGTGGACGACGACAAGGAAGAGGGCGCGCTCTTTGGACTGACGCGCACGCTGTGGCTGGCGACGTCCAAGGGCCTGTTCGCGCTCGAGGAGGGCGACGGCGGTGCGGCGGCTGAGGTTGAGGGCTTCAACTTCGCCCACGGCGTGATTGCCGGCGTGCTCGCGCGTCTGTTTATGGAGGGTCGCGTGGCGAGCCCGGATATGAAGGCGCTGTTGCACGAGCTTTCGCCCATCGATTCTTCTGAGCCCGAGCTCATGGATCCGCTGGTAGTCGATTCCACGCGTATCTTTGATACCGTGGTTGCCGCCTACCTGTTGGATTCCGACCGCTCCGAGTTCGATGAGGCGTATCTGGCCGATATCTATCTGCAGATGGCGCTGCCCGCGGCGCGCGGTGCAGAGGGTGCCGGCGAGGACGCTCCTGCGCCTGCCGCCCGCACGGCGGCCCTGACGCTGGCGCTGGTCGCACCGCTGCGCGAGTGCATGGCCCGCGAGAACGCCGCCAACGTGTTCGATGGTATCGAGATGCCGCTCGTTCCGGTACTTGCCAAGATGGAGCGCGCGGGCATGCTCGTGGACCCCGAGCGCCTGCACAATCTGTCCGAGGGTCTGGCGACCCAGATTGCCGAGGTCGAGCGCAGCATTCGCGACCTGGCGGGTGACGAGACTTTTAATATTGGCAGTCCCATGCAGCTGTCGCACGTGCTCTTTGATGTGATGGGGCTTCCAACCAAGGGCCTCAAGAAGACCAAGCGCGGTTACTATTCGACCAATGCCAAGGTGCTGAGCGATCTTGCCCGCGACCACGAGATCGTGCGTTTGATCTTGGACTGGCGTGAGAAGTCCAAGATCAAGTCCACCTATCTGGACACGCTGGGCCCGCTGCGCCGTGGTGACGGTCGCGTGCACACCACGTACAACCAGACCATCACCGCGACGGGGCGTCTGTCTTCGAGCGACCCCAATCTGCAAAACATTCCGACGCGCTCGGAGCTGGGGCGTACCGTCAAGACGGCGTTCTCGGCGGGCGAGGGCAGCGTCTTTTTGGCGGTGGACTACTCGCAGATCGAGCTGCGCCTGCTCGCGCATCTTTCGGGTGATGAACATCTGGTACGTGCCTTTAACGAGGGCGAGGACTTCCATGCCGAGACGGCCGCGCGCGTATTTGGCGTGCCGGTGTCCGAGGTAACGCCCGACCTGCGCAGCCGCGCCAAGGCCGTGAACTTTGGCATCGTGTACGGCCAGCAGGCCTATGGTCTGTCGCAGTCGCTGCATATCTCGATGGCCGAGGCGCGCGACATGATCGACCGCTACTACGAGGCCTACCCAGGCGTGCGCACGTTCCTCGACAACGTGGTGGCACGTGCCAAGCAGACGGGCTACGCCGAGACCATGTATGGCCGCAGGCGCCATATTCCGGAGCTCAAGGCCAAAAACCCGCAACTCCGCGGCTTTGGCGAGCGCACGGCTATGAACCACCCCATGCAGGGAACCGCCGCCGACATCATCAAGATCGCCATGGCTCGCGTAAGCCGCCGCCTGGAAGAAGAAGGCTTTGCCGCCCATATGATTCTGCAGGTGCACGACGAACTGGACTTTGAGTGCCCCACCGATGAAGTCGAGCGCCTGACCACCATGGTCCGCGACGTCATGGAACACGTAGTAGACCTCCGCGTCCCCCTAATCGCCGAAGCTTCGACTGGAGTGACCTGGGCAGACGCCAAGTAAGGGTACGACCACAATTCCAAAGTAACCAAAACCAGAAGGACGCCCCTCATCAACAAGGAGCGTCCTTCGTTCAATAAAAATCAGCCAAAGTATCTAGGCGCCAAGACGCCATCCATGCGGCAAGCAAGTCAACGTAACCATGCCCGGGGCCGGCCGTTTGATTTTTGTAGATTCCGCACGAGCCGAAGAGCACTTAATGTGCTCTTCGAGCGAGCCCAGGACCTGACCGAACAAAAATCAAACGGCCGGCCCCGGGCATGGCGGCGAGTTTAACGAGCCGCCAGAATGGCGTCGATGAGCGTCAGTACGCCCCCGTCGTTGTTGCTCGGAATGCGCCACTTAGCATGCGCGTTCATATGCTCCTCGGCATTGTCCACGATAAAGCTGTGCCCAACGCGCTCCAGCATGGGGATGTCGTTGTACGTATCGCCCACGGCGGCGGCGTCGGCGATATCGATGCCCAGGTGTTCGCACAGGTGCGCGACGCCGGCGCCCTTGTCGACGCCCAGGTTCATAAAGTCGATCCACTCACGCCCGGCGTTGGTGACGTAGAGCTTGTCCGAGAACTCGGGGCTATAGGTCTCGCGGAAAGCGGGCTCGGCATCATAGGCCGGGAAGAAGATTGAGATCTTGTTGGACTCGATATCAAGGTCCTCAAAGCTGTCGACGTAGTTGATTGTGTTGTAGTAGACGCTGATCTCGTCGTGGTATTGATGGTCGCGGGCAAGCACGTAGAACTCGTCGAAGCAGCAAAGGACGGGGACAGCGCGCGGATCCTCCGAGGCACGGCTCAAGACCTGCTGATACAGCTCCACGTCAATAGTGCTCTTATAGATATAGCTGCCGCGATAGATCACGCACGCTCCGTTGTCAGGACAAAAGGCGAGGCGGTTCTTGACGCCCTCGAACATCTCCTCGAGCTTGGGGGCGGGACGTCCGCTGGCGGGGCAGAATACGATGTCGGCGTCGGCGAGCTTGTCCAGGCGCTCATCAAGACCCTGGGGCAGCACGCGCTCGTCGGTCAGCAGCGTCTTGTCCATGTCGACGGCGAGAATCTTAATGTTTCCGATATTGGCGTCCGATTCGTAAGTTTGCATAAAAGCGAGCCTTTCGTTTCGAGATTGTTTCAGACGTTATAACCATCAATTCGTAGTCGGGCGTATTTTCGCAGGAACGGAGCGTATTTGCACCACGCTTCACAAAGTAATGAAAAAACTTTTCAGAAATTTGAATTTGTCGCTTGTGCTGCGGGCACTTTAGCGTAATATAGCGACCATCGAAAACGGAGACGGAAAAACAACCGCTTACCGAGGAAAAGGTACCGTTTACGATATTAGAATTGCGCCCGGCGATAGGTGAAAGGAGAGGCAGATGCAGTTCGTAACGATCATCACCACTGCAGACAATGCCATCCGACGCCAGCGCGCAATTTCCCGACGACGATAACAATCGTCTCTGTCCGCATGGGGCGCAATGCCTCAACAGAGTCATTTTGAGGTCGTTGGGTTTTAGCACGACATTGCTGCATGTTTCTAGGGCATGTATGTGCTGATTTTTGCTATTTAACCTGATATTGCACGGTATATGACCTTGAAATGACTTGCAACTGACCGATGTTCTAACTAGCTACCAAGGGCGAAAGGAAACAGCCATGAGCAAGGAAAAAGTCGTTCTCGCATATTCCGGTGGTCTTGATACATCCGTATGTGTCAAGTGGCTCCAGGACGAGAAGAATCTCGATGTCGTTTGTGTCTGCGGCAACGTGGGCCAGGAAGAGACCGGACTGGATGCCAAGAAGCAGAAGGCGCTCGACCTGGGCGTTCTCGATTGCCAGGTGCTCGACCTGCGCGACGAGTTCTCCGATGAGTTCCTGACTAAGGCCATCGCAGCAAACTCCATGTACGAGAACAAGTATCCGCTGCTCTCCGCCCTGTCTCGCCCGCTGCTTGCCAAGAAGCTTGTTGAGGTCGCCCACGAGTTTGGCGCGACCTACGTCGCCCACGGCTGCACCGGCAAGGGTAACGACCAGGTCCGTTTTGAGGCCGCCGTCAAGGCTCTCGACCCCGAGCTCAAGGTTATCGCCCCGGTTCGCGAGTGGGACCTGAAGTGCCGTCCCGACGAGGTCGCCTATGCCCACGCCCACAACGTGCCGGTTCCCGAGGGTGCCAACGACAACCCCTACTCCATCGACGACAACCTGTGGGGTCGTGCCATTGAGTGCGGCCACCTGGAGGATCCCTGGAACGAGCCGCTCGACGACGCTTGGGTTATGACCAAGAACCCCGAGGACACGCCGGACACCCCGACCTACACCGAGATTGAGTTTGAGACCGGCAAGCCCGTCGCCGTCGACGGCAAGAAGATGAAGCTCTCCGAGATCGTCATCGCCCTCAACAAGATCTCCGGCGACAACGGCTTTGGCCGTCTCGATCTGGTCGAGGATCGTCTGGTGGGCCTTAAGAGCCGCGAGTGCTACGAGGTTCCCGGCGCCCTGACGCTCATCACCGCCCACAAGGCGCTCGAGGACATCTGCGTCGAGGGCGACCTGCTCAAGACCAAGATTAAGCTCGAGCAGGATTGGGCCACCGCCGTGTACAACGGCCAGTGGTATAGCCCGCTCAAAAACGCGCTCGATGCCTTTATGGCCGATACCCAGAAGTTCGTGACCGGCACTGTCCGTCTGAAGTTCTTTAAGGGCAACTGCCATGTCGTCGGCCGCAAGAGTCCCTTCAGCCTCTACGACTACGGTCTGGCTACCTACGACCGCGACACCACGTTTGACGAGAAGGCCAGCGCCGGCTTTATCGAGATCGATACGCTGTCGCTCAAGACGTGGGCAAAGGTCCAGGGCCCCAGCTCTGCTGCCGCCCAGGCCTAGCGCCTCCTTCCCTTGGTATCCGCGCGGCCCATCCGCGTGATACATAACGGGCGCACGGGGTCCCTACCTTTCGTTATGCTTGCTGACACTTCTTAACATCGGTGGCCCCTACGTTCCGCCCGCATATATGATGCCGCGTCTGCGGCTGAGTCCGAGCCCCGCCGGGGTTGTCCGGCGGGGCTCCTTCTATCAATTTGGCGGCTCTGCGCCTATATATATGAGGAGTATCCATTATGTTCAATGCTTTCGCGCATGCTTTACTTGCCCTCGCGCCCGAGTTCGATGCTGCAAAGGTCGAGGACGTTCCTATGAGCCTAAAGGCCTGGATCGATGGTTCGCAGGGCAACATCCGGAGGGAGACGTTGGGCGCCAAGTGCATGGCGCGTCACTTCTTTGCAAATTAGCTACATGGCTCCGCTCACGGTGGGGAATGTGTAAAACTAGCGGTTGAAAAATCGCTTTAGCGATATGGCGCATTGCTTTGGGCGCTTGTTTTGGTATTTGGAGAAAGGGGACGGTTCCATGGCTCTTTGGGGTGGTCGTTTTGAGGCAGGCGTGGCCGAGGTCACGCAGGAGTTTGGCGCGTCGCTGCCGGTCGACAAACATCTCTATAAACAGGATATCGCCGGCTCTAAGGCGCATGCCAAAATGCTGGCGGCCCAGGGCATCATCAGTGCCGAGGACGAGCAGGCGATTGCCAAGGGCCTGACCGGAATCGAACAGGATATCGATGCCGGCAACTTCACCTTCGACATCAACGACGAGGACATTCATATGTCCATCGAGAGCGAGCTGACGCGTCGCATCGGCGAGGCCGGTAAGCGCTTGCATACCGGACGTTCGCGCAACGACCAGGTGGCGACCGACACGCGCCTGGGCGTCAAGGCGCTGGCCAAGGAGCTCATGGAGGCCAATCTAGAGCTGCGCCATGTGCTGGTGGATGCGGCCAAGAAGTACGACAAGGTGATTCTGCCGGGCTACACGCACATGCAGCACGCTCAGCCCGTGCTGCTGTCGCATCATCTGCTGGCGTATTCCTGGATGTTCGCGCGCGACTTTACACGCCTTAAGGCCGCCTTTGATGCCGCCGACAACTGCCCGCTGGGTGCTGCCGCGCTTGCCGGTACGAGCTATCCGCTCGATCGTCAGATGACGGCTGCCGAACTTGGCTTTGCGGGCGTGATTCCCAACTCGCTCGATGCGGTTTCCGACCGTGATTTCCTGCTCGATCTGCATTACGCCGGATCCGTCATGGCGATGCACCTGTCGCGTCTTTCCGAGGAGATCGTGCTGTGGTCGAGCTCCGAATTTGGCTTTATCACGCTTTCCGACTCGTACTCCACCGGCTCGTCTATCATGCCGCAGAAGAAGAATCCCGACTTTGCCGAGCTTATCCGCGGCAAGAGCGGCCGTGTGTATGGCAACCTGGTGCAGCTGCTCGTGACCATGAAGGGCCTGCCGCTTGCTTATAACAAGGACTTGCAGGAGGACAAGGAGGGCGCGCTCGATACCGCTCATACGCTCATGCAGTGCCTGTCGGTTATGGCCGGTATGATTTCGACTTGGACCGTCAACGAGGATGCCATGGCGCGCGAGTGCGGCGTGGGTCACCTTGCCGCCACCGATGTTGCCGATTACCTGGCTAAGCGTGGTCTGCCGTTCCGCGAGGCACATGCCGTGGTGGGGCATCTGGTACTGATGTGTGAGAAGCGCGGCTGCAATCTTGAGGACCTGCCGTTTGAGGTGTTCCAGGAGGCAAGCCCGCTCTTTGAGCGCGACATTACCGAGGCGCTCGACATCCCGTCGATTGTCGCCGCGCGCACGACCGAGGGCGGTACCGCCCCTGCCGCCGTTGCCGTGCAGCTGCAGCGTGCCGAGGCGCGTCTCGTGGTCGACGAGGGCGTGTTTGGATCGCTGACTAAGGTCGTCGAGATGGGTCACGGGGCAAAGTAGAGGTTTGGCTGAAGCCGTTTTGGCCATTTTTTGATAAATCGTTTTTGTTTTACGGGCGCCTGCTGATGTGGGCGTCCGTATTTTGTTGCTATGGGGGAGGGGTTTGTCGAGAACTTCTGTAGGACCTTTGGGCAGGTTGTGAAGGGGGGGGGG